>NZ_BAABBP010000045.1:0-22314 GCF_039538025.1 Comamonas faecalis | reverse complement strand
CGCCGATTGGGGGCATCCCTCCCGCAGAAGCTGAGGCAAACTACTGGCGGCAACTCGCCGTCAGCAACACCTCGACAGAGGTGTCAACTTAAACCAATCAGCCTCCTTGAAACCCGGGGCGGTTCACAACGGGTGCTACGCCGATGGCGGACCGCTGGCCATCCACTGGCGCGCTGTGTCCGACAGGCGTCGCGGCAGCGACATCAACCAGTTCTGCGCCGACATCAAGCGCCTGCCGAAGCATCAGCTCTGGCGCTACGGTCAGGCCGGCGACCTCCCGGGGGACACCCATAGCGTCGACATTGACGCACTCCAGAAAATCGTCCAGGCCAACCGCGGCCGCAAAGGCTATGCATACACCCACTACTCGCCATTCAAGCCGGAGAATGCCCGAGCCATCACCCAAGCCAACGCGCAAGGCTTCACCATCAACCTGTCAGCCAACAACCTCGAACACGCAGACGATCTCGCAGATCTCGGAATCGCTCCTGTCGTCACGGTATTGCCGGCGGGGCAGCGAACCAGCACGACCACCCCGAAGGGGCGCACCGTCGTTGTGTGCCCTGCTGTGACCAACGACGACATGGACTGCGCGCGCTGCGGCATCTGCGCAGTCGCAGGGCGCAAAGCCATCATCGGATTCCCCGCGCACGGAGCGGGTGCGAAGAAAGTGCAGCAGGTGTTCAACCGCAAAGCCAGTGTGTCCACGACTGTGTCCACACCGACGTCGCTCCCTATGGCGTAACCGCTGATCGTTGACGATCCACCAAAAGATAAAGGGCTTGACGATTAAGCCAAGCCCTTGAATTCATTGAACAATACTGGTGGGTGATACATGGATCGAACATGTGACCCCTGCCGTGTGAAGGCAGTGCTCTACCGCTGAGCTAATCACCCGTTGTCGAAGTAACGACAGCCGGCAATTATGGCACAGCTTCAACTCATCTCCGGCAATTTGCGCCAAAGGGTTTTGCCGTCGCTGGATTTGTCGAGTTCGGCCAGCACGGTCTCGTGGGCGACGCATTCCTGTTCGCTGGCACGCAGCACCGGCAGGTCGAACTGGCGCAGGTCGACGATGGCGCGCACCGGGCCATCGGACTCCGCGGCCGACTCCTCCATGTTCAGCAGGTTTTCCTGCCCGCGCGTCATCTGCAGGTAGACGTCAGCCAGCAGCTCGGCGTCGAGCAGCGCGCCATGCAGTGTGCGGCCCGAGTTGTCCACCTCCAGGCGGTCGCACAGCGCGTCCAGCGAGTTGCGCTTGCCCGGGAACAGCTCCTTGGCCATGGCCAGGGTGTCGGTGATGGCGTCGACGTGGTTGACCAGCGGCGCAATGCCAGCCAGCGCCAATTCCTTATTGAGAAAACCGACGTCGAAACTGGCGTTGTGGATCAGCAGTTCCGCGCCCCGCAGGAAATCCAGGATTTCCTGCGTGCAGGTCTCGAACCGCGGCTTGTCGCGCAGGAATTCGTTGCTGATGCCATGGATGCGCAGCGCATCCTCGTGGCTGTCGCGTCCCGGATTGAAGTACAGGTGCAGGTGCCGGCCGGTCAGCTTGCGATCGAGCAACTCGACGCAGCCCAACTCGATGATGCGGTCGCCGGTTTCGGCCGACAGGCCGGTGGTTTCGGTGTCCAGGACGATCTGGCGACTCATGCGCAGTGCTCCTGCAGCAAACGGGAATCAGACACGAAAGCTCTCGCCGCAGCCGCAGCGGTCGCGCTCGTGGGGGTTGTTGAACTTGAAGCTCTCGTTGAGCCCCTCGCGCACATAGTCAAGCTCGGTGCCGTCGACGAAGGCCAGATCCTTGGGATCGACCATGAGCTTGATGCCGTGCTGCTCGAAGACTATGTCGCCCGCCAGCGGCTCGTCCACATAGTCCAGCTTGTAGGCCAGGCCAGAGCAGCCGGTGGTCGTGACGCCCAGGCGCACGCCGGCGGTGTTGCCACGGCGTTGCAGGAAACGCGCGACATGCTGCGCTGCGGCTTCGGTCAGGGTGATAGACATGGTGTGCTCCTATTCGTGATGGACGGCCAGCGCCTGGCGCTTGGCCTGGTAGTCGGCGATGGCGGCGCGCAGCGCGTCCTCGGCCAGCAGTGCGCAATGCATCTTGATGGGCGGCAGTTGCAGCGATTGCGCCAGCGCACTGCCCTGCAAACGGCTTGCTGCCTCCAGCGCCATGCCTTCGATGGTCTGGGTGAGCAGCGACGCGGTGGCAATCATCGCTGCCGACCCGTGTGCCTTGAAGCAGGTTTGCGCAACAGTCTGCGCACCGGCATCGACTGCGATCTGCAGGCGCACCACATCGCCCTGCTCCACGCTACCGGCGCTGCCCGTGCCCACATCGGGGCGGGCCGGGTCAAAACTCCCGACGCCGTGGGGCTGCTCGAAGTGGGCCATCAAGGCGGTGCTGTATTGCATGGCGAAGGTGGCGACATGGCCAATGAAACATGACGCCGCACCGGAGACGAAGCCGGGTGCGTGCAAGATATTCGGAATTTTTGCATCGCGGCACATCACGAACCGCAATGCCGGGATTTCAGGCGCTGGCACCCTCTTCGTGCGCTTCCCACAGCGGGCTGATAGCACGCAACTTTGCCACAGCGGCACGGATCATGCCGACCGCCGCGTCGATCTCCGACTGCGTGGTGAACCGTCCCATGGTAATGCGCAGACTGCTGTGCGCCAGTGCGTCGCTGCGCCCCAGCGCGCGCAGCACATGGCTGGGCTCCTGGCTGGCCGAGGTGCAGGCCGAGCCGCTGGACAGTGCCAGCCCGGGCAGCGCCAACATCAGTGCCTCGCCGTCGACGTAGCCAAAGCTCAGATTGAGGTTGTGCGGCACGCGGTGTTGCAGGCTGCCGTTCACGGTCATCTCGGGCAGATCCTGCAGGCCGGCAAGCAGCCGCTGCTGCAACGCCCGCAGGTGCTGCAGATCCTGATTCATCTCCAGCCGCGCCAGACGGTAGGCCTCGCCCATGCCAACGATCTGGTGCGTAGGCAGCGTGCCCGAGCGCAGACCGCGCTCATGCCCGCCGCCATGCATTTGCGGGTGCAGGCGCACGCGGGGCTTGCGCCGCACGTACAACGCGCCAATGCCCTTGGGGCCATAGGTCTTGTGCGAGGCCAGGCTCATCAGGTCGACGGGCAGCGCCGCCAGGTCGATTGCGACCTTGCCCGTGGCCTGCGCCGCATCCACGTGCAGCAGCACGCCACGCTCGCGGCAGATGGCGCCCAGCGCGGCGATGTCCTGTACCACGCCGATCTCGTTGTTCACCAGCATGACGCTGGCCAGGATTGTGTCCGGGCGGAGGGCCGCCTTGAACACATCCAGATCGACCAGCCCGTCGCCGCGCACCGGCAGCACCGTGGTCTCGAAACCCTGGTTCTGCTGCAGTTCGCGCATCACGTCGAGCACAGCCTTGTGCTCGGTGCTCACCGTGATCAGGTGCCGACCCTTCTCACGGTAGAACTGCGCCGCGCCGATGATGGCCAGGTTGTTCGACTCGGTGGCGCCGCTGGTCCAGACGATCTCGCGCGCATCGGCGCCGATCAGCGCGGCCACGTGGCTGCGGGCCTCTTCCACGGCCTCGGCCGCCTCCCGGCCCCAGGCATGGCTGCTGGACGCGGGGTTGCCGAAATGCGCGCCCAGCCAGGGCATCATGGCCTGCACCACCCGCGGGTCGACCGGGGTGGTGGCGCCGTTGTCGAGGTAGATGGGAAGGTGCTCGGTCATATCAAGTCGGCCAGGTGAATACAACATTGCCGACAATCATAGGCCGCCGACCGCAACTGCGCAGCGCGCAGGCTGGATGCGTCGCGGCGCGCTGCTAATCTCAGGATTTGGCGAACGCGTTGCCCAGCGCGAAGACCGAGTTGGGTGCATTGACGCGAATGGGCTTGACCACCGGCGTGGTCGAGATCGCGCGGCGCACGACGGGCTTGTCCTCGAGCTTGAAGCCCTTGGCGATCTGCTCGTCCACCAGTTTTTGCAGCGTGACCGAGTCCAGGAACTCGACCATGCGCTGGTTCAGCGACGCCCACAGGTCATGCGTCATGCAGCGCGCGCCGTCCATGCAGTTTTCCTTGCCGCCGCACTGGGTCGAGTCGATGGGTTCGTCGACAGAAACAATGATGTCGGCGACGGTGATGTCGCCCGCCTTGCGGGCCAGCGTATAGCCGCCGCCGGGGCCGCGGGTAGACTCGACCAGCTCATGACGGCGCAGCTTGCCGAACAACTGCTCTAGGTAGGACAGCGAGATCGACTGCCGCTGGCTGATGGCGGCCAGCGTAACCGGGCCATTGTTCTGGCGCAGCGCCAAGTCGATCATGGCGGTGACCGCAAAGCGGCCTTTGGTGGTGAGACGCATTGCATGCTCCTTCGTGCAGCGGTTGACTGTCAAAACGCCAGGGAAAAGCCCTGGCTGCCGTCCCCACCCTTTCCTCACGCACTGCGCAGGCTCGTCGCCCTGCGTACACCGTGAAGCCCTTTCGTTATCTGGGGTTGTTTATGGCCGCGAGGATACCACAAACCCAACTAAATCAGTCGGATAAATAGACTGATCAGTCACATTTTCCTCTCTCCAGTCACTGCGCAGCCACGGAGTCGCTTCCATGACTGCCAAACGCCCTGTCTTTGAGCAGTGCCAACTGGTCGCGCACGCGCGCCGCCTGCTCGAATTCGAGGTTGCGCGCATGCTCCAGCATCTTCTTTTCCAGCCGCGCCATCTCGCGCGCCAGGTCTTTTTCCGGCATGTCCTCGATGCGCGCGCGTTGCAGCGCCTCCTGGGCGATGCGCTCGGCGTCGCGCCCGGCCTTCTCGCTGTAGACGCCGTCGATCAGGTCGCGCACCTGCTTGACGATGGCGCGCGGCGCAATACCGCGCGCCTCGTTGTAGGCCATCTGCCTGACGCGGCGGCGCTCGGTCTCGCCGATGGCCTTTTTCATCGACTCCGTCACCCGATCGGCATACAGAATGGCCTTGCCGTGCAAGTTGCGCGCCGCGCGGCCAATGGTCTGGATCAGGCTGCGCTCGGCGCGCAGAAAACCTTCCTTGTCGGCATCCAGAATGGCGACCAGCGACACCTCGGGGATGTCCAGGCCCTCGCGCAGCAGGTTGATGCCGACCAGCACGTCGAACGCGCCCAGACGCAGGTCGCGGATGATTTCCACGCGCTCGACGGTGTCGATGTCGCTGTGCAGATAGCGCACCTTAACGCCGTTGTCGGCCAGATAGTCGGTCAGCTGCTCGGCCATGCGCTTGGTCAGCGTAGTGATCAGCACGCGCTCGTTCTGCTGCACACGCAGGTGAATCTCCTGCAGCACGTCGTCAACCTGCGTGCTGGCGGGGCGCACCTCGATCTCGGGGTCGACCAGGCCCGTGGGGCGCACCAGCTGATCGACGACCTGGCCGCTGTGCTGCTTCTCGTAGTCGGCGGGCGTTGCCGAGACGAAAATCACCTGGCGCATGCGCCGCTCGAACTCCTCGAACTTCAGCGGCCGGTTGTCCAGCGCCGACGGCAGGCGAAAACCGTATTCGACCAGCGTCGTCTTGCGCGAGCGGTCGCCGTTGTACATGGCCGACAGTTGGCCGATCATCTGGTGACTCTCGTCCAGGAACATCACCGTGTCCTTGGGCAGATAGTCGGTCAGCGTCGACGGCGGCTCGCCCGGCGCCGCGCCCGAGAGGTGGCGCGAGTAGTTCTCGATGCCCTTGCAGTGCCCCACCTCGCCGAGCATCTCCAGATCGAAGCGCGTGCGCTGCTCCAGGCGCTGGGCCTCGACCAGCTTGCCTTCCTTTTCGAAGAACGCCAGGCGCTCGCGCAACTCCTCCTTGATGGTTTCCACCGCGCCCAGTACCACGTCGCGCGGCGTCACGTAGTGGCTGCTGGGGTATACGGTGAAGCGCGGGATCTTCTGCTGGATGCTGCCCGTCAGCGGGTCGAACAGCTGCAGGCTGTCGACCTCGTCGTCGAACAGCTCGATGCGCAGCGCCAACTCCGAGTGCTCGGCCGGGAACACGTCGATGGTGTCGCCGCGCACGCGAAACTTGCCGCGCGAGAAATCCTGCTCATTCCTCTGGTACTGCATGCGCACCAGTTGGGCGATAGCGTCGCGCTGGCTCAATTTGTCGCCATGGCGCAGCGTCATGATCATGCGGTGGTAGCTCTCGGGGTTGCCGATGCCGTAGATCGCCGACACCGTGGCGACGATGACCACGTCGCGCCGCTCCAGCAGGCTCTTGGTGCAAGACAGGCGCATCTGCTCGATGTGTTCGTTGATCGCGCTGTCCTTCTCGATGAACAGGTCGCGTTGCGGCACGTAGGCCTCGGGTTGGTAGTAGTCGTAGTAGCTGACGAAATACTCGACCGCGTTCTTCGGGAAAAACTCACGGAACTCGCTGTACAGCTGCGCCGCCAGCGTCTTGTTGGGCGCGAACACGATGGCCGGGCGCCCCAGCTGTGCGATCACGTTGGCCATGGTGAAGGTCTTGCCCGAGCCGGTCACGCCCAGCAGCGTCTGGAAGGTCTCGCCATCGCGCACGCCCTCGACCAGCTTGGCGATCGCCTCGGGCTGGTCGCCTGCCGGCGGATAGGGCTGGAACAGCGCAAACGGTGAATCAGGGTACGAGACGAACGTCCCCTTCGGCACGCTGCTCGGCGCGGGGCTTTCCTTGTTTTGCATGATGTTATGTGAATTGCGCATAATATGCGCCGTCGCTAAAATTCAGGGTTGCCCCGGGTACAAGGCCCGAAAGCATATAGGCCACAACTGGTGGCGCACCGCGTTTTTTCTACCCTCAAGGACGACCATGTCTCTGTTTTCCGCCGTCGAAATGGCTCCGCGCGACCCCATACTGGGTCTGAATGAACAATTTGCCGCCGATCCCAACCCCAACAAGGTGAACCTGGGCGTGGGCGTGTACTTCGACGACGACGGCAAGCTGCCGCTGCTGGAATGCGTGCAGCAGGCCGAAAAAGCCATGATGGAAAAACCCAGCGCGCGCGGCTACCTGCCCATTGACGGCATTGCCGCCTACGACAACGCCGTCAAGGGTTTGGTGTTCGGCAGCGCCAGCGAGCCGGTTGTCAGCGGCCGCGTGGCCACGGTGCAGGCGCTGGGCGGCACGGGTGGCCTGAAGATCGGTGCCGATTTCCTCAAGCGCCTGAGTCCCGGCGCCAAGGTGCTGATCTCCGACCCGAGCTGGGAAAACCACCGCGCGCTGTTCACCAACGCCGGCTTCCACGTAGAGACCTACGCCTACTACGACGCAGACCGCCGCGGCGTGAACTTCGACGCCATGCTGGCCAGCCTGAACGCAGCGCCAGTGGGCACCATCGTCGTGCTGCACGCCTGCTGCCACAACCCCACCGGCTACGACATCACGTCCGCACAATGGGATCAGGTGGTGGCCGTCGTGAAGACGCGCGGCCTGACCGCCTTCCTCGACATGGCCTACCAGGGCTTTGGCCACGGCATTCAGGAAGACGGCGCGGTGATCCAGAAGTTCGTCGCAGCCGGCCTGACCTTCTTCGTCTCCACGTCGTTCTCCAAGAGCTTCAGCCTGTACGGCGAGCGCGTGGGCGCGCTGTCGGTGCTGTGCCAGGACAAGGACGAGGCCGCGCGCGTGCTCTCGCAGCTCAAGATCATGATCCGCACCAACTACTCCAACCCGCCGACGCACGGCGGCGCGGTGGTCGCTGCCGTGCTCAACACGCCGCAGCTGCGCGCGCTGTGGGAGCAGGAGCTGGCCGGCATGCGCGCGCGCATCAAGGTCATGCGCCAAAAGCTGGTCGACGGCTTGAAGGCCGCGGGCGTGCAGCAGGACATGTCGTTCATGACGCAGCAGATCGGCATGTTCAGCTACTCGGGCCTGTCCAAGGATCAGATGGTGCGCCTGCGCAACGAGTTCGGCGTCTACGGCACCGACACCGGCCGCATCTGCGTGGCCGCGCTCAACAGCAAGAACATCGACTACGTCTGCCAGGCGATTGCCAAGGTGGTTTGAGTTCTCCGACCGCTCCGACGACCAAACCGCCCTCGGGCGGTTTTCATTTCCACAATACCGAGCGCATCGAGATCGACGCCGCCTGGAACCCCGTATTGAAGAAGTGCGGCGCCTCGCCCGGCTGCGCGCAGGCCGCGGCGTACAACAGCGGCAGGTAGTGGTCGTGCGTCGGGTGCGCCTGGCGGGCAACAGGGCCCCAGTCCAGGAAGCCGGCCAGCGCCTCCAGGTCGCCCGCCTCGACCAACGCCGTGACGCGCGCATCGAAGGCCTGCGCCCAGTCGTAGGCGGCATTCACCCCGGCGCCCGTACGCATCATGCGCAGGTTGTGCACGATGTTGCCGCTACCCACGATGAGCACACCACGGCTGCGCAGCGGCGCCAGTTGCCTGCCCAGTGCCCAATGCTCGGCGGGCGGGCGGGCGTAGTCCATGCTCAACTCGATGACCGGAATGTCGGCCTTTGGAAACATCGGCTTGAGCACGCTCCACGCGCCGTGATCCAGCCCCCACTCCTGCAGGTCGACGCCCAGCGCCCCACCCGTTGGCGCCTGCAACTGCTGCGCAAGCTGCTGCGCCACCTGCGGCGCACCCGGCGCCGGGTATTGCTGTGCATACAGCTCCTGCGGAAAACCGCCAAAGTCATGAATGGTGCGCGGCTGCGCCATGCCGGTCAGCCACCAGCCGCCCTGCGTCAGCCAGTGCGCCGAGATGCACACAATCAGCTGTGGCCGCGGCCCGCGCGCCAACAGCTCCTGCCCCAGATCCTGCCAAGCGCGGTGCCAGGCATTGGCCTCGATGGCATTCATCGGGCTGCCATGGCCGACGAACAGCAGCGGCATGCGGGCCGAAGGCTGCAAGGACGGCAGCTGCGAAAAATCGGTGAAAAGTTGCGGCATCGATCGGACTTTCTGCAAGGCAGTAACGACAAGACGGTACACCAGATACGAGCAGGATCGACGCCAGCGCGGGCCCGCCGCAGACGCTGCCCGCCGGGCGCTGGCGTACGGCCGAAGCGCAGGCAAAGGCTTGTCAGGCCTCAAGGAATTACAATAGCGGGTTCGAGCTGACATGCAACACACCCTGAGCGCTCCCGTCCACAGTGAACTCATCGTCAAGAAAAGCCGCTTCATCGGTTGCGTGCAGCCTGTGGCCGACCGCGACGGCGCCCTGGCCGTGGTTCAGTCGCTGCGCCAGGCCCACCCGCAGGCCACCCATGTCTGCTGGGCCATGCTTGCGGGCACGCAGGCAGCGGCGGTGGACGACGGCGAACCCAGTGGCACCGCAGGGCGCCCGATGCTGGAAGTGCTGCGCCACCAGCAGTTGCACAACGTGGTGGCCACGGTGGTGCGCTACTTCGGCGGCGTGAAGCTGGGTGCGGGCGGTCTGGTGCGAGCCTATACCGACGCGGTGGCCCAGGCCCTGCGCGATGCGCCCAAGGTGCCCATCGTGGCCATGCAAACCTTGTGCCTGGGCCTGCCCTATGCACTCGAAGGGCTGCTGCGCCGCTGCATCGACGCCGAGGGCGCGCAGCTGTGCAGCGCCCACCACGGCGCTCTGGTGCAACTGCGGGTGCAACTGCCGCTGGCACGGGTTGCAGCGTTCAAGGCCCAGGCCGAACACCTGGGCCAGGGACAGCTGCAGTGGCTGGATGACGCGAACAACAGCGTCAAGTGCCACTGAATACCATGGAGAAGGTACGGGCTCCGGGCGCGACAATGTACAGAAAAACATAAAGATGCATACGATATGCATGTTTAAGTCTTCCAACCTAGAACGATTTCATGTCCCCACTCACTGAAACAACCACCATCACGCCGGTCAGCGAGGACAAGCGCCAGGCGCCCGAGCTGGAGCAGGCGCTGGCGCGTCCCTATCAGCACGGCTTCGTCACCGACATCGAGTCGGTCAGCCTGCCGCCAGGGCTGAACGAGGACACGATCCGCTCGATCTCGCGCATCAAGAAGGAGCCCGAGTTCCTGCTCAAGTGGCGCCTGGATGCGCTGGCACGCTGGCAGAAGATGCAGACGCCCGACTGGGGCTACCTGAAGATGGAGCCGATCGACTACCAGGCACTGTCGTACTACTCGGCGCCCAAGTCGATGAAGGACAGGCCCAAGAGCCTGGACGAGGTCGACCCAAAGCTGCTGGAGACATACGAGAAGCTGGGCGTTCCGCTGCACGAGCGCGCCAAACTGGCGGGTGTGGCGGTGGACGCGGTGTTCGATTCGGTCTCGGTCGGCACGACGTTTCGCGAGCAACTGGCCGAGGTAGGCGTGATCTTCTGCTCGTTCTCGCACGCGGTGCAAACCCACCCCGAGCTGATCGAGAAATACCTGGGCACCGTCGTGCCCCAGAGCGACAACTACTACGCGGCGCTCAATTCTGCGGTGTTCTCCGACGGCTCCTTCGTCTACATCCCCAAGGGCGTGAAATGCCCGATGGAGCTGTCGTCGTATTTCCGCATCAACGCGTCCAACACCGGCCAGTTCGAGCGCACCCTGATCATTGCCGAGGAGGGCAGCTCGGTCAGCTACCTGGAAGGCTGCACCGCGCCCCAGCGCGACGAGAACCAGCTGCACGCAGCCGTGGTCGAGCTGATCGCGCACGACGACGCCTTCATCAAGTACTCGACGGTGCAGAACTGGTACCCAGGCGACGAGAACGGCCTCGGCGGCATCTACAACCTGGTGACCAAGCGCGGGCTGGCGGCCGGCAAGCGCTCGCGCATTGCCTGGACGCAGATCGAGACCGGCTCGGCCGTCACCTGGAAATACCCCAGCGTGGTGCTGCGCGGCGACGGCTCCAGCGGCGAGTTCTTCTCGATCGCGGTGTCCAACCACTACCAGCAGGCCGACACCGGCACCAAGATGATCCACTTGGGCAAGAACACCACCAGCCGCATCGTCTCCAAGGGCATCAGCGCCGGCCACGCGCACAACAGCTACCGCGGCCAGGTGCGCATCAACGCCGGTGCCGAGGGCGCGCAAAACCACACGCAGTGCGACTCGCTGCTGATCGGCGGCAACTGCGGCGCACACACCTTTCCCTACGTGGACACCGCGCGCAGCGACGCCATCGTCGAGCACGAGGCGACGACGACGCGCATCTCCGAAGAGCGCATGTTCTATTGCCAGCAACGCGGCATCGACCCCGAGGAAGCCACCTCGCTGATCGTCGGGGGCTTTTGCCAGGCGGTGCTCGAAGAGCTGCCGATGGAGTTCGCCCTGGAAGCCAAGGGCCTGCTGGCCGTCTCGCTCGAAGGCGCCGTCGGCTGATCTCCCTGGATTGGCGCGAATCCGCACGCCTCAACACCTTTTGCTATCGAAAGAATTTTTCATGACCTCCTCCTCTCCCCTGCTGCAAGTGCGCGACCTGCGCGTGGACATTGGCGAGCGCACCGTGCTGCATTCGGTGTCGCTGGACGTCCCAGCGGGTTCGCTGGTCGTGCTGATGGGCGCCAACGGCAGCGGCAAGAGCACGCTGGGCATGGCGCTGGCCGGCCACCCGCGCTACAACGTCGTCCACGGCCAGGCGCTGCTGGACGGCAAGGACTTGATCGGCCTGGAAGCCCATGAGCGCGCCCGCGCCGGTCTGTTCCTGTCGTTCCAGTCGCCACCCGATATTCCGGGCGTCAAGAACAACCTGTTCATCCGCACCGCGATGAACGCGGTGCGCGAGTCGCGCGGCGAGGCGCCGCTGGATGCCTTCGACTTCCTCAAGAGTGCCAAGTCCGGCGCCAAGGACTTGGGTCTGCCCGAGACCATGCTGGGCCGCCCGGTCAACGAGGGCTTCTCCGGCGGCGAGCGCAAGCGCAACGAGCTGCTGCAGCTGGCCATGCTCAAGCCGCGCCTGGCACTGCTCGACGAGATCGACTCGGGCCTGGACGTCGACGGCGTGCGCGCCGTGGTCGCGCTGATCGAGCGCCTGCGCGCGCAGGGCACCTCCTTCATCGTGGTCTCGCACTATCTGCAGATGATCGAACTGCTCAAGCCCGACACCGTGCTGCGCCTGGATCAGGGCTGCATTGCCGAGACCGGCGACCTGGAGCTGGCGCGCAGCATTGCCCGCACCGGCTTTGCCCGCAACGCAGCAACCGCGGAGGCATGACGATGGACAGCGCACGCGCACAAATGCTGGCCGCGCGCGAGCACCTGCAGCAGCATGGCTGGGTGTCGCGCCGCAGCGAAGCCTTTCACCACCTGCCGCCGCCGCCCGCCGACCAATGGCTGGGCACGCAGCCGCAGGACGCCTGCCAGGCCGCGCCGCTCGACGGCAGCGGCTGGACGCTGCAGCCCGTGGGCGGGCACCCGGGCCAGGGAGGCGTCGACGCACGCTGGCTGGACGCGCTCGACCCCGCGCAGCGCAGCGCCCTGTTTGCCGGTCTGCCCGTGCCGGGCGACGGCGAGGACGCCCCCTTCGTCTGGGCCCACCGCGCGCTGTGCCGCCAGGGCCTGCGCCTGAGCGTGCCCGCCGCCGCCGGCCGGGACACGGCCGAAGGCACCGTCTGGCTGCACCTGCACCACCGCTCGCACAGCCCGGTCGAAGCGCCGATGCTGGTGATCGACCTGGCCGCCGGCGCGCGCTGCGTGCTGGTCGAGACCCATGAGCGCGACACCGGCGCCGACGCCTGCCAGCAAGCGGTCACGCAAAACCTGCAGGCCCACATCCACCTCGGCACGGGCGCGCAGCTGCAGCACCTGCGCATTGCCGCGCCGGCCGCGCAGGACCAGCTGGCCCACCATGTGCACGCCGTGCTGGACGACGGCGCCCAATACTCCCAGGCGCTGGTGGCCACCGAGGCCGCCTACCACCTGCAGCGCAATACCGTGCAGTTGCGCGGCAAGGGCGCGCACGCCCGCCACGCAGGCCTGCTGCTGGCCGGCGGCCAGCAGATCGACCAGCAGGTCTACACCGACATGCGCGCGCCGCAGACGACGAGCCAGGTCGAGATCCTGACGCTGGCCAGCGGCAAGGCCCGCGTGGTGGCCAACGCCTATACGCGCATCGCGCCGGGCAGCACCGATGCCGACGTGCACCAGCGCCTGTCGGGCATTCCGCTGTCGGGCCAGCCGCGCCTGATCATGCGCCCCCACCTGGAGATCCTGCACGACCAGGTACAGGCCGAGCATGGCGCCACCTGGGGCGCGCTGCCCGAGGACGCGCTGTTCTATGCGCGCCAGCGCGGCCTTGACGAGGTGACCGCGCGCGCGCTGATCATCCAGGGCATGGCCCACGCGGTGCTCTCGCGCAGCCTGGAGCAGCCCGAGGACAACGGCCTGCTGTCGCAGTGGTTGGAGGGCGGCTGGCTGGTCGGCGCCATCGAGCGCCACCTGCAAACCATGCCGGAGGTCACCCATGGGTGAAGCACACCCCGCACTGCACCAGGACGGCGCACATCAGGCGCTGCCCGTCGCACAGCTGCGCGTGCAGTACCCGGCGCTGGCCCAGCAGGTCAACGGCGTTGCGCTGGCCTATCTGGACAACGCGGCCACCACGCACATGCCGGCGCAGGTGCGGCGCGCCATGGACGAGTTCGAGTGCCATGACCGCGCCAACATCCACCGCGGCGTGCACACGCTGAGCCAGCGCGCGACCGACGACTTCGAGCGCGCGCGCACCACGCTCAAGCAGTACATCGGCGCGACCGGCGTGCACGAGCTGGTGTTCACCTCGGGCACGACCGAATCGCTGAACCTGGTTGCCCAGGGCCTGTGGGCCGCCGGCCCCGACAAGGCCTGGCTGCGCCGCGGAGACCGCATCATCACCAGCGCGCTGGAGCACCACGCCAACCTGGTGCCCTGGCAGCAGGCCGCGCGCATGACCGGCGCCGAGCTGGTCGTGCTGCAGCCGGACGCGCAAGGCCGCCTGCACCTGCAGGATCTGCAGGCACTGCTCACACCCAATACCCGCGTGGTGGCTATCACCGCCAGCGCCAACGCCACCGGCGAGCGCCCGCCCTACGAGGCCATGCTGCAGCTGGCGCGCCAGGCCGGCGCGCTGACGGTGCTCGACGCCGCGCAGGCAGTGAGCCACGCGGTGCCGCAGCTGAGCCAGCTGGACTGCGACTTCATGGCCTTCTCGGGCCACAAGATGTATGGCCCGATGGGCATTGGGGCGCTGGCCGGGCGGCGCGACGCGCTGGAGCGCCTGTACCCGCTGCGCCTGGGCGGCGACATGGTCGAGTGGGTAACCTGCGAGGCCGCAGGCTTCGCCGGCCTGCCCGCCCGCCTTGAAGGCGGCACGCCCAACGTGGCGGGCGCCGTCGGCATGGCGGCCGCCGCGCACTACATCACACAAATCGGCCTGGAGCCCATCGACGCCCACGTTCACGCCCTGCGCGCGCAGGCCTTGGCAGGCCTGTCGGCCATCGACGGCATCACCGTGCTGGCGCCGCACGCCACGCAGTCGGCACTGGTGTCCTTCGTCGCGCGCGACGTCCATCCGCACGATATCGGCACGCTGCTCGATGAGCGCGGCATTGCGGTGCGCACCGGCCACCACTGCGCCCAGCCGCTGCACGACCACCTGGGCCTGGGGCCAACGACGCGCGCGTCGTTCGCGCTGTACAACACCGCCGAGGAAGTCGAGCGGCTGGTTGCTGCCGTCGCCTACGCCATGGAGGTTCTTCAATGAGCGGCGCCGTCAACGACCTGTACCAGGAAGTGGTGCTTGAACACAAGCGCGCACCGCGCAACTTCGGCCACCTCGCCCACCCCACTCACCAGGCGCAGGGCACCAACCCATCGTGCGGCGACCAGATCGCGGTCGAGCTGCAGCTGGACGGCGAGCAGCTGCAGGACATCCGCTTCACCGGCCAGGGCTGCGCGATCTGCATGGCCTCGACCTCGATGATGACCGAGGCCGTCAAGGGTCACGACCTGTCGGTGGCGCGCGAGCTGCAAAAGCACTTTCGCGCCGTTCTCACCGGCGAGGAAGATCCCGAAGAAGCACCGCTGGGCAAGCTCATCAGCCTGGCCGGCGTGCGCCAATACCCCAGCCGCATCAAATGCGCGCTGCTGGGCTGGCACGCACTGATGCACGCCATTGCCCAAGGAAGCGGGAGCACCAGCACCGAAGACGCGCCCGCCCAGGAGCCCCAACCATGAACCGCCGCCCCCGCGAAGATGTCCTGGTACGCCGCAACGTGATGGTCGAGACCATCCCCAGCGGCCAGCCCATCGAACTCGAACAAGGCCAGCTCGCGCAGATCACGCAGGCGCTGGGTTCGTCCTTCACGCTGCTGGTCGAAGGCCAGCTGGTGCGCCTGAAGGGCACGGATGCCGACGCCATCGGCAAGACCGAGCCCAAGCCCATCGACGTTCCCGAGCATGTCAGCGCCGAGGACGTCGAGCCGCTGGTGTGGGAGACGCTCAAGACCTGCTACGACCCGGAGATCCCGGTCAATATCGTCGATCTGGGCCTGATCTACCGCTGCGACTTCGAGCCATTGGAAGAAGAAGGCAAGCTGCGCGTCGTGATCGACCTGACGCTCACGGCGCCCGGTTGCGGCATGGGCGAGGCGATTGCCAACGAGGTCTGCGACAAGGTGCTGGCGCTGCCGCGCGTGGGCGAGATCACGGTGAACGTGGTGTTCGACCCGCCCTGGGATCGCTCGATGATGAGCGAGGAAGCGCTGCTGGCGCTGGGGCTGTAATTCCATTTCTATATCGATCGAGTACGCGAAGGTGAAGCGCAGACAGTGCTGTACACGGCAAGCGAAGCCGACAAAGTAATCGGTTGATATGGAAATGGAATAAAACCGCCCTCTCCGCTCTCAAGCCCTCAAGACGGGAAACCCGGCAAAACTGCCGGGTCTCTTTGTTTTTGCCTGCGGCCATGCGCGCATCGCAGGCGGCAAAAAGCCCGCACAAAGGCGGGCTCTCTATGCAGTGCAGGCGCCCATTGCGAGCGCCGGCGCTCAGGCGAAGTTGGCCTGTGCGAACTCCCAGTTCACCAACTTGTCCATGAAGACTTCCAGGAACTTGGGGCGGGCGTTGCGGTAGTCGATGTAGTAGGCGTGCTCCCACACGTCCACGGTCAGCACGGCCTTGTCGGCGGTAGTCAGCGGCGTGCCGGCGGGGCCGGTGTTGACGATGTCTACGCTGCCGTCGGCCTTCTTGACCAGCCAGGTCCAGCCCGAGCCGAAATTACCGGCCGCGCTCTTGATGAAAGCGTCCTTGAACGCGGCGTAGCTGCCCCACTTGGCATTGATTGCCGCAGCCAGCGCCCCGGAGGGCTCGCCGCCGCCGTTGGGCTTCATGCAGCTCCAGAAGAAGGTGTGGTTCCAGATCTGGGCCGCGTTGTTGTAAATGCCGCCGCTCGATTTCTTGACGATGTCTTCCAGCGCCATAGCCTCGAATTCGGTGCCTTTTTGCAGGTTGTTCAGGTTCACGACATAGGCGTTGTGATGCTTGCCGTGGTGGTATTCCAGCGTCTCCTGGCTGTAGTGCGGGGCCAGGGCGTCGATCGCATAGGGCAGTGCCGGCAGGGTGTGTTCCATGTTGTGTTCTCCTTCGTGGTGGGGTGTGTGATCGGGCCATCGCAGTCGATGGGGCAACCTGAAGATTGTAGGAACTTCAGCCGCAGTCTGCCGGCGCAGCATGCAAGCGCCTGCAACCACCCCGGGATTCACGACGGCGTCACAGCAGGCGCGGCGCGTCCACGATCAGGTCGAGCGCGCCATGGGCCAGCTCGGCGTGCACGCGCGCGCCGGTGCGCACCTGGCGCGCATCGGTGAGCAGCTGCCCTTTTTCGTCCTGCAGCAGCGCATACCCGCGCTGCACGACCAGGCGTGGGTCCAGCAGCTGCAGGCGCTGGTGCGCATGGTCGAGCCACTGCTGCTGGCGCAGCAGGCCGCGCTGCACGCCCTGCTGCAGCTGCTGCGCCAGCGCGTCCTGCTGCTGGCGCGCCTGCTGTTCCTTCAGCGCCAGGCCATGGCGCAGGCGCTGGGCCAGCTGCGCCAGCTCCAGGCTTTGCTGCGCCAGCGCCGCCGACGGCCGCCCCAGGCGCTGCGCGGCCAGATCCAGACGCTGCTGGCGCAGGTCCAGCTGGCGCTGCAGGCCCAGTTGCAGCCGCTCTGCCTGCGCCTGCAGCGCCTGCAGCCAGGCGGTGCGCGGCTGGGCCACCAGCTCGGCCGCGGCCGTGGGCGTGGGCGCGCGCAGGTCGGCGCAGAAGTCGGCAATGGTGAAGTCGGTCTCGTGCCCCACTCCGCTGACCAGCGGCACCGGGCTTTGCACGATGGTGCGCGCCAGCTGCTCGTCGTTGAAGGCCCACAAATCCTCCATCGAACCACCGCCGCGCACCAGCACGATGACGTCGATCGGCACGCCATCGCCCTGCTGCGTCAGTGCATACAGCTGCTGCAGCGCCTGGCACAGTGACTGCGGCGCCTGGGCGCCCTGCACCAGCGCCGGCGTCAGCACCACTGGAATGTGCGGCGCGCGCCGCGCCAGCGTGGTCACCACGTCGTGCAGCGCGGCAGCGCCGGGCGAGGTGACCAGGCCAATGCCGCGCGGCATCACCGGCAGCTCGCGCTTGCGCTGCGCGTCGAACAGCCCCTCGCCTTCCAGCTTGGCCTTCAGGCGCAGAAACTGCTCGAACAGCGCGCCCTGGCCCGCGCGCTGCAGGTCGTCGACGATGAGCTGCAGGTCGCCACGCGCCTCGTAGACCCCCAGCTGGCCGCGCACCTGCACCAGTTCGCCGTCGCGCGGCATGAAGTCCAGGCGCTGCGCCGCGCGGCGAAACATTGCGCAGCGCAACTGGCCCTGCTCGTCCTTGAGCGTGAAATAGCAGTGGCCACTGGCGGCGCGCGAGAAGCCGCCGATCTCGCCGCGCACCGTGACCGGGTTGAAGCGTGCCTGCAGCGCATCGGCGATGGCGTGGCACAGCGCGCCCACCTCCCACACGGGTGCGGCCGGAACGGAGGAATCGGCGTCAAACACAGGCTGCATGCGGCTTGCGGCCCGATACGGGCAAACCAGTAGTCCACACAAAACCGCCAGCGGGCGGTGCGAATGGGCGGCGCTTTCGCATCGCCCCAGAATCACGCAAACACATGCAACACATTGATTTAAATGAATTTTTTGCTGATGATTTTTTCATCAATCCAGCCAGCCGACGCACTGGCGCCGTTTTGGCGGAGTTCTCCCGGGGGTTGCCCACAAAGTTATCCACAGAAATTGTGCATGAAGCCACGGTGCGCTCCATTCATCCACAGCCTGCCATTCAAGCCAACAGGCGCGGGCGCTGCGCCATAATCAACGGTTGCTCGCAGTTGTTCAGCGGAGTGAGAATTGCTATCGATCATACAAGCCGCAGGCTGGCCGGTCTGGCCCCTCGTCGCCTGCTCCATCCTGGCGCTGGCGCTCATCATCGAACGCTTCGCGGCGCTCAAGACCGCACGCGTCGCCCCCCCAAAACTGCTCGATGAGGTCATCGCGCTGACCCAGCAGGGCCAGCCCACGAGCGCTGTGATAGCCCAGCTGGGCAGCCACAGCGCGCTGGGCGAGGTGCTGGCCAGCGGCCTGCGCGAGCGCATCAGCCACCCTGCCAGCACCGACGCCGACCTGCGCGCCGCAATGGAGGGCAGCGGACGCGAGGTGGCGCACCGGCTGGAGAAATACCTGAACGCGCTGGCGACGATCGCCTCGGCCGCACCGCTGCTGGGCCTGCTGGGCACGGTGATCGGCATGATCGAGATCTTCGGCTCGCAGGCCGGCGGCGGCGCGGTGGGCGGCGGCAACCCCGCGCAGCTGGCGCATGGCATTTCGGTGGCGCTGTACAACACCGCCTTCGGCCTGATCATCGCCATCCCGGCGCTGTTCTTCTGGCGCTACTTCAGAAGCCGCGTCGACACCTACCTGCTGACGCTGGAGCTGGCCGGCGAGCGCTTCGTGCGCCACCTCAACCAGTTGCACTGGGGCTGACGCGCACCATGGATTTCCGCCCCCGCCAGAAAGACGAGCCCGAGATCAACCTGATCCCGTTCATCGACGTGCTGATGGTGATCCTGATCTTCCTGATGCTGACCACGACCTACAGCAAGTTCACCGAGCTGCAGCTGACCCTGCCGGTGGCCGACACCGAGCAACTGCAGGACCGCCCGCGCGAGGTCATTGTCTCGGTCGCCGCCGACGGCCGCTACGCCGTCGGCAAGCAGACGCTGAGCGGGCGCAGCGCGGACGAGCTCGTCCAAGCCATGGCCGCCGCCGCGCCCACGGGCGATGCCGGCAGCGCCATGGTCATCATCAGCGCCGACGCGCTGGCGCCGCACCAGGCGGTCATCACGGTGATGGAGGCGGCGCGCCGCGCCGGTCTGTCGCACATCACCTTCGCCACCCAGACCTCGCAGGCCGCGGGGCAGTGATGAGCCAGCGACTGCGCCGGGCCTGGCAGCAGCGCGGGCCGCTGGCGCGGCTGCTGTGGCCGCTGGCGCAGCTCTACCGCCTGCTGGCCACGCTGCGCCGGCAGCTGTACCGGGCGGGGTGGCTGCGCAGCACGCGCCTGCCGGTGCCGGTCATCGTCGTGGGCAACGTGATTGCCGGCGGCGCCGGCAAGACGCCGGTGACACTGGCCGTGGTGCACCACCTGCAGGCAGCGGGCTGGCAGCCCGGCGTCATCTCGCGCGGCTACGGGCGCAGCACCAGCGACTGCCGCGCCGTGCTGGCGGGCAGCGACGCGGCCGAAGTGGGCGACGAGCCGCTGCTGATCGCCCGCGCCAGCGGAGCACCGGTCTTCGTCGCACGCCGGCGCGCCGATGCCGCCCGGACGCTGCTGGCGGCGCACCCCGCCACCGACGTGCTGGTCTGCGACGACGGCCTGCAACACCTGGCGCTGGCGCGCGACGTGGAGATCTGCGTCTTCAACGACGCGGGCGTAGGCAATGGCTGGCTGCTGCCTGCAGGCCCGCTGCGCGAGCCCTGGCCGCGTCCGGTCGACCTGATCGTCGACGCCGGCCAGCTGGCCGCAGGCAGCGCGCCGCGCTTTGCCATGCAGCGCACACTGGCGCCCTACGCCATCGACCGCGAGGGCAGCCGCACGCCGCTGCAGGCGCTGCGCGGGCGGCGCCTGCACGCGCTGGCCGCCATTGCCCGGCCCGAGGATTTTTTTGCCCAGCTGCGCGCCCAGGGCCTGCAGCCGCAGACAGAACAGCCCCTGCCCGACCACGACGACCTGCGCGGCTGGCAGCCGCCGGCCGACGCCGCCACCGTCGTGCTGTGCACCGAGAAAGACGCGGTGAAGCTGTGGCCGCGCCACCCGCAGGTGCTGGCCGTGCCGCTGCAGGTGCGCATCGACCCGGGCTTCTTCACCGCACTCGACGCCCGCCTGGCGTCGCTATCATTTCCCGCAACGCCAAGGACACGCCATGGACCCGAAACTGCTTGAACTGCTGGTCTGCCCCGTCACCAAGGGCCCGCTGACCTACGACCGCGAGCGCCAGGAGCTCGTCTCGCACAGCGCCCGCCTGGCCTATCCGGTGCGCGACGGCATTCCCGTGCTGCTGGAAAACGAAGCCCGCACGCTGACCGACGACGAGCTGGAGCACAGATGAACACGCCCGCCTTCACCGTCCTCATTCCGGCGCGGCTGGCCTCCACCCGCCTGCCGGGCAAGCCGCTGGCCGACATTGCCGGCCTGCCGATGGTGGTGCACGTGGCACGGCGTGCGCAGCTGAGCGGCGCAGAGCGCTGCATCGTTGCCGCGGACGACGAGCGCATCGTCGCCGCCTGCCTGGAGCACGGCGTGCCGGCGCTGTACACCGACCCGGGCCACCGCAGCGGCAGCGACCGGCTGGCGCAGGCCTGTTCGCTGCTTGGCCTGGTCGACGAGGACATCGTCGTCAATGTCCAGGGCGACGAGCCGCTGATCGACCCGCAGCTCATCGACGCCGTCGCCCGGCTTCTGGCCGAACACCCCCAGGCGAGCATGTCCACGGCGGCGCACGCCATCACCGACTGGGCCGACTTTGCCAACCCCAACGTCGTCAAGGTGGTGCTCGACGCCCAGGGCATGGCCCAGTATTTCAGCCGCGCACCCATCCCGTATGCACGCGACGCAGCCGCAGGCAGCGCCTGGTGGCAGGACGAAAGCGGCGCCGTGAGCGGTTTTGCGCCCCTGCGCCACATCGGCATCTATGGCTACCGGGCGGGTTTTCTGCGTGAATTTCCGCACCTGAGCGCTGCACCCACCGAACAGACCGAGGCCCTCGAGCAGCTGCGCGCGCTGTGGCACGGCCACCGCATTGCGGTGCACGTCACGCGCGAGGCACCCGGCGCCGGCGTGGACACACCCGAGGATCTACAGCGCGTGCGCGACCTGCTGGCGCGCTGATCCTGGTCAGTTTGTCGAAGGAGACGCGTGGTATTCTCCAACGCCGTCGGCTTTTGCTGCAGTGCACACAGCGGCATCGGCCCCTGATTTCAATAACTCCAGAGGACTCCCAATGAGACTGATTCTGCTCGGCGCTCCCGGCGCCGGAAAGGGCACGCAAGCGACCTTCATCTGCGAAAAATTCGGCATCCCGCAAATCTCCACCGGCGACATGCTGCGCGCCGCAGTCAAGGCCGGAACGCCGCTGGGCCAGCAGGCCAAGGCCGTGATGGACGCGGGCCAGCTGGTCAGCGACGACCTGATCATCAACCTGGTCAAGGAGCGCATCGCCCAGAGCGACTGCGCCAAGGGTTTTCTGTTCGATGGCTTTCCGCGCACCATTCCGCAGGCCGACGCAATGAAGGCCGCCGGCGTCAAGCTCGATTACGTGCTTGAGATCGACGTACCGTTCGACGCCATCATCGAGCGCATGAGCGGGCGTCGCAGCCACCCCGCATCGGGGCGCACCTACCACGTCAAGTTCAATCCGCCCAAGATCCCCGGCAAGGACGACGTGACCGGCGAGCCGCTGGTGCAGCGCGACGACGACAAGGAAGAAACCGTCAAGAAGCGCCTGCAGGTCTACAGCGACCAAACCCGCCCGTTGGTGGACTATTACTCCGACTGGGCCAAGGCCGACCCGGCCAATGCGCCCAAGTACCGCGCCATCGCAGGCCTGGGCAGCGTCGAGGAAATCACCGCCCGCGCACTGGGAGCACTGCAGGACTGAACGTCCTCCGCTGTGTCTGCAGCCGGAACGACGCCCGCGCCTGCTGCACCGGTGAACTGCTTCAAAGCCCCGCGCCGCGGCAATGCCAATCAGTTAAGCCAGGGCGAGGCTGAATTGGTCTAAAAAGGGAGCGTGTTAACCACGTTCCCTTTTTTGCTTTGAGCCTGCTGCAGATCACCCTGAACGAGACGTTGGAGGCACTGCCCGCCAACGGG
>NZ_BAABBP010000044.1:0-23287 GCF_039538025.1 Comamonas faecalis | reverse complement strand
AAGGGGCAAAACGCCCCGATCGGCGGGCAAAAAAATAGTTGCCCCTGCCGAAGTCAACTCAAATTGCATCATCTGAAAAATAGCCCAGACGTAGCACGCCTGGAGGTGAGTTATTCAGAGCATCCTTGACGATGCATAACCTATTGTATGCATTCATTGGCGTGCTGCTCGGAAACATCATTGGCGTGCTGCCCGGGATTGGCCCGCTGGCGGCCATTTCCATGCTGCTGCCCGTCACCTATGGGCTCGACCCCACCGGCGCGCTGGTCATGCTGGCCGGCCTGTACTACGGCACCAGCTTTGGCGGCGCCACCACGTCCATTCTGCTCAACCTGCCGGGCACCGCATCGCACGCCATCGTCTGTGTCGACGGCCACCCGCTGGCCCAGCAGGGCAAGGGCGGGCAGGCCATCTTCATGGCCATGTTCGCGTCGTTTCTCGGCGTGGCCTTCGGCATTTTGCTGATGATGTTCTTCAGCCCGCTGCTGGTGGACATGGCCTTTTTGTTCGGCCCGGCCGAATACTTCTCGCTGATGCTGATGGGGCTGCTGGCCGCCGCGTCGCTGACCAGCGGCTCGCCGCTCAAGGGCATTGCGTCCATTTTCATCGGCCTGCTGCTGGGCGCGGTGGGCACCGACGTGAACTCGGGCGTGGCGCGCTTCTCGTTCGACACGCCGGAGCTGACCGACGGCCTGCCCCTGGTCGCGCTGGCCATGGGCTTCTTCGGCATCAAGGACGTGCTGGAGAACGCCGGCCTGATGGGCTCGGGCACCATGGTCTCCAAGGACAAGATCAACAGCCAGTCGATTCGCCCGGGCAAGGGCGTGATCAAGGAGTCGGCCGGCGCCATCACGCGCGGCTCCATCATCGGCTCGCTGCTGGGCATACTGCCCGGCGCGGGCGGCACCATGGCGTCGTTCATGTCGTACGCAGTCGAGAAAAAGGCCGCGCGCAACCCTGAGCGCTTCGGCCGCGGCGCCATGCAGGGCGTCTCCGGCCCCGAGTCCGCCAACAGCTCGGCGGCCATTACCGCCTTCATCCCGACGCTCACGCTGGGCATTCCAGGCGACGCCGTCATGGCGCTGATGCTGGGCGCGCTGATGATCCACAACATCGTCCCCGGCCCGCAAATGATTGCCGAGCACCCCGCCATGTTCTGGGGCCTGCTGGCCAGCTTCTTGATCGGCAACGTGATGCTGATGTTTCTCAACATCCCGCTGATCGGCGTGTGGGTCAAGCTGCTGTCCGTGCCCTACCGCCTGATCTACCCCGCGGTCATGTTCCTGATCGCCATTGGCGTGTACAGCGGCAACAACAACCTGTTCGACGTGGCCGTGGTGATTGCGCTGGGCGTGGCCGGCTACTTCTTCGCGGTGCTCGGTTTTGCACCAGCGCCACTGTTGCTGGGCTTCGTGCTGGGGCCGATGGTGGAGGAGAACTTCCGCCGCGCGCTGCTGCTCTCGCGCGGCGACATGGGCGTCTTCTTCACCCGCCCGCTCAGCGGCAGCTTCATGGCGATCACGATTGCCATGCTGCTCTACGTCGCCATCAAGCAGTTGCGCCGCGAGCTGCCGGCGACCGCGCCGCAGACGCTGGCCACGCAGGACGAGTGAACGGCAACGCCGGCGCAGCAGCAATCCCGATCTATCCGGCCAGCGGCCTGAACACGCGCAGCCACTTGGGCGCGGGCAGGCCCCAGCGCTGCTTGATCGCGTCGGCGCGCGCTGCCAGCACGTCACGCCCGGGCCGCGCGGGCGTGCGCTGCGCCAGCACGATGGTGTTGCCCTCGCGCGTGGGCTTGAAGGCCCACAGCGCGTCCTCGCCAAAGGCATCGGCCATCTGCTGCACGCTGCGCTCGTAGCTGGCGCGCCGGCCAAACAGGTTGACGGTCATGCAGCCGTCCTCGGCCAGCAGCGCTCGGCAGTCGGCGTAGAAGTCGGCGCTGTCGAGCACCGGCGCAGCCGCCTCGTGGTCGTACAGGTCGACGGCCAGCGCGTCGACCGCGCCCTGCCACTCGGGTTTGCGTATCTCCTCGCCCGCATCGGCCAGGATGACGCGCTGCTGCGGCCCGTCGGGCGGCAGCTTGAACCAGGCGCGGCAGACGGCCTCGACCTGCGGGTTCAGCTCGACCACGGTGCAGCACATGCGCAGCTTCTTGCGGCAGAACTTGGTGATGGCGCCCGCGCCCAGGCCCAGCTGCATCGCATGGCGCTCGGCCACGGTGTCGGGGTCGACGAACAGCAGCCAGGCCATCATGCGCTGCACGTATTCCAGCTCGATGTCAAAGGGCGCGGCAATGCGCATCGAGCCCTGGATCCAGGGCGTTCCCAGGTGCAAGTGGCGCACCTCGCCATCGTCGCTGACGCTGACCTCGGGCAAGTCGACCAGGTTTTGTTTCTTGCGTTTCACAACAATCCAAAGCGGCCCAGGGCATCGGCCCAGGCCTGGGTTTTGCGCGCCAGGCTCCACGATGCGTTGGCCGGGCTGGTCGAGGGCAGGCGCAGCGACGCGATGGTGCTGCCCGTGCCGCCCGGAGCATCCAACCCCAGCGCGGCGCGCACCCGCCGGGCGTGCGAAAAGCTCTCGCCACCATTGTGGACGATGGCCACCAGCCGCGGCAGCTGCGCGCGCAGGGCGGCAAAGTCGTTGAGCCGGGCGTTGCGGATCGCGCTATCGAGGCTGCCCTCGCGCTCGCAGGCGGCGTACACGTCCCAGATACCCAGGCCGCGCGCCAGCACCCAGGCGCAGCGCCCGGCGTAATCCGCGCTGGCGGGCATCGGGTGCTGCGGCCACAGCGCCTGCAGGATGACCCAGAACTGGTTGCGCTGGTGGCCGTAGTACTGCTGCGCCACCAGCGACGCCACGCCCGGAAAGCTGCCCAGCACCAGCACGCGGGTGGTGGGCGCAACCACTGGCGCCAGCCCTTGCAGCAACTGCTGCGGCTGGATCTGCAACGGGTTCGTCTGCGGCGCGCTCACGCCACCTCCTGCAGCAGCGGCGCCAGCCGCGGCAGCGCCTGGCAGGCGTTGGCCGTGGTGGCGCGGGCCAGCGCGGCGGCGGGCAGGCCGCGCAGCTGGGCCAGCACCTGGGCGATGCGCGGCAGCTCGGCCGGGCTGTTGCGCCCCTGGGCGCTGCCCGCGGCGCGCTCGGCAGCGCTGCGGTACAGCCACTGCGGCGCAATGTCGGGCGCGTCGGTCTCCAGCACCAGCGCATCCAGCGGCAACTCGGCCGCCAAACGGCGCAGCTGCAGCGCGCGCTCGAAGGTCATCGCGCCGCCAAAGCCCAGCTTGAACCCCAGGTCGATGAAGGCGCGCGCCTGCTGCACGCTGCCGTTGAAGGCGTGGGCAATGCCGCCGGGCACCGGTATCTCGCGCAGGCCCTTGAGCACGCGATCCACGCTTTTGCGCACATGCAGCAGCACCGGCAGGCCGTGGCGCCGCGCCAGGCGCAGCTGCGCGCGGTAGATGTCTTCCTGGCGCGCCATGTCCAGCCCGGGCACAAAGCCGTCCAGCCCGATCTCGCCCACCGCCACCAGGCGTGCGTCGCCCTGCTGCGCCTGCAGCGCATGTTCCAGCGCCTGCAGGTCACCGGCCGCGGCATCGGGCGTGCACAGCGGGTGGATGCCCAGCGCGTAGCTGTCGCCCTGCCTGTGCGCCAGGTCACGCACCGCCTGCCAGTTGGCAGCGTGCACCGCCGGAATCACGCAATGCAGCACGCCGGCGGCGCTCGCCGCGGCGCGCATGGCAGCGCGGTCGGCGTCGAACTCGGCGGCGTCCAGGTGGCAGTGGGTGTCTATCCAGCCGGGCATGGCAGCCAGTCACACGCGCCCGAGCACCGGGATCAGCGCGCCGTGGATGGCGCGCGCCGCGTCGGACGCAAGAAAGCCGATCACGTCGGCCAGCGCGTCCAGCGCCACCCAGCGGCTGGCGTCGGCATCCGGCATGGCGGCGCGGTTGGCCGGCGTGTCCAGCGTCGAGGGCAGCACGCAGTTGACGTTGATGCCGGCATCGCGCAGCTCGGCCGACATGGCCTCGGTCAGGCGCATCAGCGCGCTCTTGGACGCGCCATAGGCGCCCATCTGCGCCGCCCCCTTGAGCGCCCCGGCCGCGCCGACGGTGACGATGCGCCCGCTGCCGCGCGCCTGCATCTGCGGCACGACGGCGGCCGCCAAATGCAGCAGGCTGCGCGCGTTCAGGTCCATCAGGAAGTCCCAGGTCTGCGCGTTCGTCGCGTGCACCGCCTCGCCCATGCGAAAGCCGCCGGCCAGGTGGCACAGCACGTCGATGCGGCCAACTTGCGCAAGCACCTGGGCCACCTGCTCGCGGTCGAGCAGGTCGGCCTGCACCAGCACGGCGTTCGCCAGATCGGGGTAATGCTGGCGCAGGCGGTCGGTGGAGCGGTCGAGCAGCACCAGGCGCGCGCCGCGCGCGGCAAAGTGGCGCACGACGGCTGCGGCCAGCTGGCCCGCGGCGCCGGTGATGCAGACGACGGGAGATGATTCGGACATGGGAACTCCTTGCGCGATGCCGGCCATGATAGGACGCGCACTATTGCACCAGCCGTCCGCCCTCCAGGCGCAGCATGCGGTCGCAGCGCGCGGCCAGCTGCGTGTCGTGCGTGACGAGCACGAAGGCCGTGCCCTGCTCGCGCGCCAGCTCCAGCATCAGCGCAAACACCGCGTCGGCCGTCGCGCGGTCCAGGTTGCCGGTAGGCTCGTCGGCCAGCACGCAGGCGGGCCGCGCGACCAGCGCGCGCGCAATCGCCACGCGCTGGCGCTCGCCGCCCGACAGCTGGGCCGGGCGGTGCTGGGCGCGGTGCAGCAGGCCGACGGCCGTGAGCACGGCCCGCGCCGCGTCGTGGCATGCGGCCAGCGGCTCGCGGCGGATGCGCAGCGGCATGGCCACGTTCTCCAGCGCGGTGAACTCGGGCAGCAGGTGGTGGAACTGGTAGATGAAGCCCAGGTGCTGGTTGCGCAGCTGGCCCTGGCGCGCCGCCGGCAGCTGGTGCAGCGCCTGGCCCAGCAGCTGCACACTGCCGCTGCTGGGCGCATCCAGCGCGCCCAGCAGGTGCAGCAATGTGCTCTTGCCCGAGCCCGACGCGCCGACGATGGCCAGCGTCTGGCCGCGGCGCACCTGCAGGTCGACGCCCGAGAGCACCGACACGTCGATGTCGCCCTCGACGAAGCGCTTGCCCAGGCCGCTTGCCTGCAAAACCACATCACTCATAACGCAAGGCCTCGGCGGGGTTGACGCGGCTGGCGCGCCAGCTCGGATACAGCGTGGCGACGAAGGCCAGCACCAGCGAGATCAGCGCGATCGGGATGATGTCGCTGCCCTGCGGGTCGCTGGGCATGCGGCTGATCAGGTAGATGTCCTGCGGCAGGAAATGCGTGTGCAGCAGCTGCTCGATGGCCGGCACGATGACGTCAATGTTGAAGGCAATCGCCAGCCCCAGCAGCACGCCCGCCAGCGTGCCCGCCACGCCCACCATCGCACCCTGCACGACGAACACCGCCATGATGCTGGCGGGGCTGGCGCCCAGCGTGCGCAGGATGGCGATGTCGGCACGCTTGTCCTGCACCGTCATCACCAGCGTGGAGACCAGGTTGAACGCCGCCACCGCGACGATCAGCGTCAGGATGATGAACATCATGCGTTTTTCCAGCTGCACCGCGGCGTACCAGGTTCTGTTCTGCTGCGTCCAGTCGCGGATCAACAGGTCGCCGCTGAGGCTGGCCGCCAGCTCACGCGCCACCTGGGGCGCGGCATTCAGGTCCGAGAGCTTCAAGCGTATGCCCGTGGGCCCGGCCAGGCGGAAGATGCGCTCGGCGTCCTGGTGGTGCAGCAGCGCCAGCGTCGAGTCGTATTCATAGTGGCCCGAGTGGAAGAAGCCGGCCACCGTCATCTGCTTGAAGCGCGGCACCACGCCGGCGGGCGTGACCTGGCCGCTGGGCGCCATCAGCGTGACCGCGTCGCCCACGTCCACGCCCAGCTGGCGCGCCAGCTCCACGCCCAGCACCACGTTGAAGCTGCCCGGCTGCAACTGCCCGAGCACGCCCGGCTGCACGGCCGACAGGTCGGTGACCTCGCCCTCCAGCGCCGGGTCGATGCCGCGCACCAGCGCGCCGCGCATGGTCTCGCCACGCGCCAGCAGCGCTTGCGCCGACACAAAGGGCGCCGCGCCGACGACGGCCGGGTTCTCGCGCGCCTGGCGCAGCGTCAGCGCCGGGTCGGGCAGCGCGGCGCCGCCGGGCGCAAAAATCTCGATGTGCGAGACCACGCTGAGCATGCGGTCGCGCACCTCCTTCTGAAAACCGTTCATCACCGACAGCACGATGATCAGCGCCGCCACCCCCAGCGCAATGCCCAGCATGGACACGCCCGAGATGAAGGAAATAAAGCCGTTGCGCCGCGTGCCGCGCCCCGCCCGGGTATAGCGCCAGCCCAGGGCCAGCTCATAAGGAATCTGCATGCGCGTGGTGTTGCACCTTGAAAAACCGCCCAGAGCGCACGCGCCCGGCGGTGAATTGCCGTTCTTTATCGCTTGACCGCAATGCCCGCCCTGGAACAGGGCCGCCAAGCAAACGCGCGATTGTGGCATCCCGGACAATACCGCCATGCCCCCACCCTCCCATTTGCTGATTGCCTACGCGGCCACCGCCGCGCCCAGCTGCCAGCACACCCTGCAACGCCTTGAACTGCCCCATCTGAACCAGCTGCTCGCGCGCCTGGGCCCGGCGGAAGTCGACCCGGGCGACGAGCTGGACTACACGCCGCCGCACGAACGCGCGCTGGCCCGCGCGCTGCACCTGCCCGCCGACTTTCCGCCCTGGGCCGCGTGGGAAAGCCACACAGCGGGCGCCGC
This sequence comes from Comamonas faecalis, assembly GCF_039538025.1. Lineage (NCBI taxonomy): Bacteria > Pseudomonadati > Pseudomonadota > Betaproteobacteria > Burkholderiales > Comamonadaceae > Comamonas > Comamonas faecalis. The sequence continues at coordinate 16,423 of NZ_BAABBP010000044.1, read as the reverse complement.
CTGCGCCTGGATGACGCCTTGCCACTGGCAGGCCGGCGCCGACCAGATCCACATGCACCCGCCGCAGACGCTGGCGCTGACCGAGGCCGAATCGCGCGCGCTGCTGGCGCTGCTGGCGCCCTGGTTTGCCGACGAGGGCATCACCCTCGCCTACCACGCGCCGCTGCGCTGGCTGGCCACGGGCGAGCCGCTGGACGGCCTGCACACCGCGTCGCTGGACCGGGTCGAGGGGCGCGACATCAGCCACTGGCGCGCCCACGGCCCGCAGGAGCGGTTGCTGCAGCGCCTGCACAGTGAAGTGCAGATGCTGCTGTACACCCACGCCTTCAACGATGCACGCGAGGCCGCCGGCCAGCTGCCGGTCAACGCCTTCTGGCTGCACGGCGCGGGCCGGCTGGCGCAGCCGGTCGCCGCGCCCGAACCCGCCCCCGTGCTGGCGCTGGAACTGCGCGCCGCCGCACTGGGTGGCGACTGGCCCGCCTGGGCCGACGCCTGGCGCCAGCTGGACGCCGGCGCCGTGGCCGCGCTGCTCGCGCAGGTGCGCGCCGGCCAACCGGTGCGACTGACGCTGTGCGGCGAGCGCTCGGCGCGCAGCTTCGACAACCACGGCCGCGGCCTGCTGGCAGCGCTGCGCAGGCAGCTGCAGCCGCAGCGCTTTGCCAATCTGCAGGCCACGCTATGAAGATCACCATCCGCGACTGCCCCCCGCGCGCCGCCTGGACGCTGGAGCAGGCCGGCGTGCACCCGCTGCTGGCGCGCCTGTACGCCGCGCGCGGCGTGCGCGAGCCCGGCGAGCTGGACGACGCGCTGGCGCGCCTGGCGCCGCCGGCCACGCTCAAGGGCGCGCAGGCCGCCGCCGAGCTGCTGGCCGACGCCATCGCCCGCCAGCAGCGCATCTGCATCGTCGCCGACTACGACTGCGACGGCGCCACCGCCTGCGCCGTCGCGCTGCGCGGCCTGCGCATGCTGGGCGCGCGCGAGCTCGACTACCTGGTGCCCAACCGCGTGCTCGACGGCTACGGCCTGACGCCGGCCATCGCCGAGCGCGCCCGTGAGCGCGGCGCGCAGCTGCTGGTCACGGTGGACAACGGCATCGCCAGCGTCGACGGCGTGCGCGCGGCGCAGCAGCTGGGCCTGCGCGTGCTCATCACCGACCACCACCTGCCCGGCGAGCAACTGCCGCCGGCCGACGCCATCGTCAACCCCAACCAGCCCGGCTGCAGCTTCGAGAGCAAGGCCATGGCGGGCGTCGGCGTCATGTTCTACGTGCTGCTGCAGCTGCGCGCCGAACTGCGCGCGCGCGGCCTGTTCGACAAGGCCAGCCAGCCGCGCCTTGAGCCGCTGCTGCCGCTCGTCGCCCTGGGCACCGTGGCCGACGTGGTGCGCCTGGACGCGCACAACCGCCGCCTGGTCGCGCAGGGCCTCAAGCGCGTGCGCGCCAGCCAGATGCCCGCCGGCATGGCCGCGCTGCTGCAGGTGGCCGGGCGCCAGGCGGCGCAGGTGGGCACCTTCGACTTCGGCTTTGCACTGGGCCCGCGGCTGAACGCCGCCGGGCGCCTGGCCGACATGACGCTGGGCATCGAATGCCTGCTGACCGACGACCCGGCCCACGCGCTGGCGCTGGCGCGCGAGCTCGACACCATCAACCGCGAACGGCGCGACATCGAGGGCGGCATGCGCGAGCAGGCGCTGCTGCTGGCCGAGGGGCTGTTCGACGAGGGCGAGGAGCCGCCGCCGGCGATCAGCGTGTCCGACCCCGATTTTCACGAAGGCGTGGTCGGCATCGTCGCATCGCGGCTCAAGGACCGCTGGCATCGCCCCACCTTCGTCTTTGCCGCCAGCAGCGCGCCGGGCCACGGGCACGAGCTCAAGGGCTCGGGCCGCTCGATCCCCGGCTTTCACCTGCGCGACGCGCTCGACCTGGTCGCCAAGCGCCACCCCGGCGTGCTGCTGCGCTTTGGCGGTCACGCCATGGCGGCCGGCTGCACGATTGCCGCCGAGCATTTCGAGGTCTTTCGCCGGGCGCTCGACCAGGTCGCCCAGGAATGGCTGGACGCGGCGACGCTGACACGCCGCCTGGAGACCGACGGGCCGCTGGAGCCGCAGTACCTGCGCACCGACCTGGTCGACATGCTCTGCCGCGAGGTCTGGGGCCAGGGCTTTGCACCACCCACCTTCAGCGACCGCGTGCAGGTGCAAAGCCAGCGCCTGGTCGGCGAGGCCAAGAACCACCTGCAACTCAAGCTGCTCTATCTGAACCAGCCCATCGACGCCATCTGGTTTGGCCGCACCGAGCCCGTGCCCAGCGAAGCGCTGATGGCGTTTCGCCTGGACGTCAACGAATGGCGAGGCGAGCGGCGCGTGCAACTGCTGGTGGAGGGCGTCCAGTCAGAGGCGGCATAAGCGCCTGCGCCGCGGCCATATGGCCCCATGACGAAACAGGGAAAGAAACGGCAAGAAGCAACCATTCGTCGAGCGCACAAATTACAACAATTTGTGTAACTTACTGCCAAACGTTGCGATACTGACGACTCCCATCACTTTCCCATTTTTTCTCATGACTACTCGCACCTGGCGCCTTGCTGCGCTCGTCGTCGCAGTGGCCGCCGGCACGGCGGGCTGCGTCACCACCGAACAATCGCGCGCGCTCGACACGGCCAAACCCACCGCATCCACGCGCGCCTACCAGGGCGTGCGCAGTCCCATCTCGATTGGCAAGTTCGACAACCGCTCGAACTTCCAGCGCGGCATCTTCACCGACGGTGTGGACAGGCTCGGCGGTCAGGCGCGCACCATCTTGATCACGCACTTGCAGCAAAGCGGGCGCTTCAACGTGCTCGACCGCGAAAACCTGAGCGAAACCAAGCAGGAAGCGGCCTTGCTCAACCAGGCGCAGACACTCAAGGGCGCGCAGTTCGTCGTCACCGGCAACGTCAGCGAATTTGGCCGCAAGGAAGTGGGCGACCGCCAGCTGTTCGGCATTCTGGGCCGCGGCAAGGAGCAGGTCGCCTACGCCAAGGTCAGCATCAACGTGGTGCGCGTGCAGACCGGCGAGGTGGTTTATTCCGCCCAGGGCGCGGGCGAGTACAGCCTGTCCAACCGCGAGATCGTCGGCTTTGGCAGTCGTGCGGGCTATGACTCCACGCTCAATGGCAAGGTGCTCGACCTGGCCATTCGCGAGACCGTCGACCGGCTGGTCGATGGCATCGAGTCGGGCGCCTGGGTCCCCGCGCAATGAGCGGGGCCGCCCCCATCGCCCGCCTGTTGGCGGCAACGGGCATTGCCCTGCTGGCCACCGGCTGCGCGGCGCCCAAGCCCCAGGCGCTGTACGGCTGGGAGAGCTACCAGCCGCAGGTCTATGAATACCTCAAGACCAGCGGAGAAGCCGATCCGCAAGCCCAGATCGCCGAGCTCGAGCAATCGGGCGAGCGCATCCAGGCGGGCGGCGCGGCCCTGCCGCCGGGCTACCGCGCGCACCTGGGCATGCTCTACGCCAAGGCGGGGCAGACCGACAAAAGCGCCGAGCAACTGACGGCCGAGAAAACGCAGTTTCCCGAATCGACCACCTTCATGGACTTTTTGCTGCAGACACTCTCTGGAAAGGCCAGGCAATGACCCAAGCCACACGAAAACACCTGGCTGCAATCGCCTGCGCCGCTGCCGTGGCCGCACTCGCCGGGTGCGCCACACCACACGCCTACGACTACACGGCACTGCGCCAGGCCCGGCCGGCGTCCATCCTCGTCCTGCCGCCGCTCAACCACACGCCCGAGGTTGGCGCCACCGCCGGCGTGCTCTCCCACGTCACGACGCCCTTGGCCGAATCGGGCTACTACGTGCTGCCAGTGGCGGTGGTCGACGAAGCCTTCCGGCAAAACGGCATTGTCACGGCCGACGACGCGCAAGCCGCGCCGCCCGAAAAACTGCGTGAAATCTTTGGCGCCGACGCCGCCCTGTACCTCGACGTGCGCGAATACGGCACGGTCTACAAGGTGCTGAGCAGCGAAACCAAGGTCACCGTCGAAGGCCGGCTGATGGACTTGCGTACCGGCGAGCAGCTGTGGTCTGGCGAGGCCTCCGCCTCCAGCGACGAAGGCCGAAGCAATAGCGGCGGACTGATCGGAATGCTGGTCTCTGCCGTGGTCAACCAGGTAGCCGATTCGCTCTCGGATCGCAGCGCCCAGATGGCCGTCATTGCCGACCACCGCCTGCTGGCGTCGGGACGCCCCGGCGGCCTGCTCTACGGCCCGCGATCACCGAAATATGGGACGGATTGAGCGTTGAGCGTTGAGCGTTGAGCGTTGAGCGTTGAGCGTTGAGCGTTGAGCGTTGAGCGCGGATATTCCCGCAAAACGCTCAACGCAAAACACTCAACCTCGCTTAAAAACTCTCCCAATCGTCGTCCGCTCCAGCCGCTGCGGCTGTAGCGGGCGCCGCCTTGGGCGCGGCGATGCGTGGCGCCGCAGGCGCTGCCTTCACAGCGGGCTTGGCAGCAGCCGGCTTGTATGCGGGCGCGCTCACCGCTTTGGGCGTTGCGGCCGTGTGTGCCTGTGCCGCCTGGGGCAGCTGCTGCACAGCCCGGCTGCTTGCCGCACCACCCACATTGAACACCGACACCACCTGCGCCAGGCGCTGCGCCTGCTCGCGCATCGACGCCGCCGCCGCACTCGCCTCCTCCACCAGCGCCGCGTTCTGCTGCGTCATCTGGTCCAGATTGGCCACCGCCTGGTTCACCTGCCCGATGCCGTCACGCTGCTCGGTGCTGCTGGCCGTGATCTCTCCAATCAGGTCGCTCACCCGGCGCACGCTGGTGACGATCTCGCTCATGCTCTGGCCCGCCTGCTCGACCTGGTTGCTGCCCGCCTCCACGTTGTCCACGCTGGTGGTGATCAGGCTCTTGATCTCCTTGGCCGCCTCGGCAGAGCGCTGCGCCAGACTGCGCACCTCGCCCGCCACGACCGCAAAGCCCCGGCCCTGCTCACCGGCGCGGGCGGCCTCCACGGCAGCGTTGAGCGCCAGGATGTTGGTCTGGAATGCAATGCCGTCGATCACGCCAATGATGTCGCTGATCTTGCGGCTCGAATCGGTGATCTGCTGCATGCTGGTGACGACCTGGCCGACGACCTGGCCGCCCTTCTCTGCCGCCTGCGCCGCATTGGCCGCCAGCTGGTTGGCCTGGCGCGCAGTGTCCGCGCTTTGCGTCACGGTGGCAGTCAGCTCTTCCATGCTTGCCGCCGTCTCTTCCAGGTTGGCCGCGGTCTGCTCGGTGCGCGCCGACAGGTCGTGGTTGCCGGTGGCAATCTCGCTGGCCGCAGCAGTCACCGACTCCACGCCCGAGCGCACTTCGCCGACCACCTGGCGCAGCTTGCCGCCCATGGCCGACAGCGAGCGCAGCAGGCGCCCCAGCTCGTCGCCGCGCTCGTCGTGCACGTCCTGCGTCAGGTCGCCGGCGGCAATCGCGTCGGCCAGGCCGACTGCGCGCGCCAGCGGCTGCGTGATCGAGCGCACCAGCAGCCACGACAGCCACAGCACTGCGGCGAGCACGAAAACCGTCACGCCGGCGCCAACCCACTGCGCCTGGCGCAGCGTCTGCTCGCCTTCCAGCTTGGCCGCGTCGCGCCGCTCATGCTGCAGGCTGACGAAGTTGAGCTGCTCGGCGCTGTAGGCGGCAACCGCCGGCACCAGTTGCTCCCTCATGATGCGTCCAGCTTCGTTGTAATTGAAATTGGCGCGCTGCTCTTGTATCTGGGCAGTGATCTTGAGCACCCGGGCGCGCTCCGCGCCCGCCTTCTCCAGCTGCGCCTTTGACTCGGGCGTAACGGTCAGCGTCTCAAGGCGTTTTTGAACCTCCGAGATCGCCTCGATGTCTTTCTTGACCTTGGCCTGCAACGAGGCCGATAGTTCCTCGTCGCGCGAACTGACCGAGTTAACCAGGCGGTCGACCGCCAGGTCGGTCATGCCCTTCCATTGCGTGGCCAGCTGCGCACGCTCCTCGTTGAACTGGACGATGCGCGCCGTCTCCTGCGCCACCTGCTGCACGTGGCGCTGCAGCCCAAACACCAGCACCACCATGGCCAGCGCCAATCCCAGAACAATGGACCAGAGCTTGGCGCCAACGGAAATCTGCTTCATACGAATACCTCGAACCTGAAAAATCCATTCATCACGAACCAAACGGCGACTCGCAACCAAAGTTACAGTTAGTTAACAATTGACTGTATCCGCACTGCAATTCCCTTAAAACCAATCGCATTCAGGGTTTTCCCTGGAATCCATTCGGATTATTCACAGCGGCATTCGTAAAAAAGAAGGCCTTCTCTCTTGCAAAAAAGTCACCGACTCCACGCCCGAGCGCACTTCGCTGACCACCTGGCGCAGCTTGCCGCCCATGGCCGACAGCGAGCGCAGCAGGCGCCCCAGCTCATCGCCGCGCTCGTCGTGCACGTCCTGCGTCAGGTCGCCGGCGGCAATCGCGTCGGCAAGGCCGACTGCGCGCGCCAGCGGCTGCGTGATCGAGCGCACCAGCAGCCACGACAGCCACAGCACAAAGGCGACAAATACCGCAAAGCCACCACGCCCAAGCCACAAGGCGGTCTGGTAGCGTTGTTCCACCTCCTGCTGCATCGCGTCGCGCAGCTGGTTTTGCAACGTCACGAAACTGGCCAGCTCATCCAGGTAATTCTTGATGGCCGGCCGCAGCTTGCTGTCCACCAGCGCGCTGGCAGCCAGTTCGTCGCCTTGGACACGCAGGGTTTCGGCTTCCTTGATCACATTGAGCGCCTGCGTGCGGGTCACGCCGATTTTTTCGAGCAGTTCCTTGCCCTCGGACGACGACACCATGGACGTCACCTGCTGTTGCAAGGCATTGATGCTCTTCGTGCTGCCCTCCGAGTCGCGCTCCACGCGCTTGGCCAGGGTGTCGTCAAACGTGCTGATCTGGATCACGGCCCGCTCGGCGTCCAGCGCCACCATGCCGTGCCACTGCGTCGCCAGCTGGGCGCGCTCCTGCGTCAATTGCGACGCCTGAGTGGCCTCGTCATTGAGGGACTGCAGCTGCGTCAGCAGCAGCTCCATGGCCAGCACCATGCCAACCACCAGGAGCAGCACCAGCCCCCATAGTTTGCGACCCACAGACCAGTGGTTGATGCGCATACAACGCCTTTCTCCAGAAAACAAGTTCACCACCCGCACGGCATGGGCTCACGCACGCAAGCCGCCAGGTTTCTGCACCAATCTGAGGTGTATTTTTTTGATCCAGCCCTTGGCACGTGCTCTTTTTCGGAGCGCCGCCACATTTCTTGAACGTTTTGACTCCGCCCACCGGCCTTTCGAGCCAGCGCAGAAGAATTTTAAACAAATTGTATCTATTGTTATTATTAAAGCCTTGTTTGTTACGGCAAATTGGTGATGGCGGCAGAACGGCCCATGCATTCCCAGTCGGCAGCACCGGCGGCCCCCACGCGGGCCCCGGCCGGTGCCATCCGCGCAGCGACGCACGCCGCAGCGGCCACCCTCCTACAATTGCCGGGTGACTTCCTTCCTGAACGCTGACCTGCACTGCCACTCCACCGTCTCCGACGGCACGCTCGAGCCCGAGACCGTCGCCGCCCGCGCCGCCGGCAACGGTGTGCAGCTGTGGGCGCTGACCGACCATGACGAAGTGGGTGGCCAGCACCGCGCCATGGCCACTGCGACGCGCCTGGGCATGGACTACCTGACCGGGGTCGAGATTTCGGTCACCTTCGCCAACGAGACGGTGCACATCGTCGGTCTTGGGTTCGATCCGGACGACGCCCGGCTGATCGCGGGCCTTGCCGCCACGCGCGGCGGGCGCGGCGAGCGCGCGCAGGAGATGGCCGCCCAGCTGGCCGCCGCCGGCATCAAGGGCGCCTACGAGGGAGCGCTGCGCTACGTGGGCAACCCGGAACTGATCTCACGCACGCATTTCGCGCGCTATCTGGTCGAGATCGGCGCCTGCCGCGACACCTCCGAGGTATTTCGCCGCTACCTCACCGAGGGCAAACCCGGCTTCGTCGCCCACCGCTGGGCCAGGCTTGGCGATGCGCTGCGCTGGATCCAGGACGCCGGCGGCGTCGCGGTGATCGCCCACCCGGGGCGCTACCGTTTCACCGCCAACGAGGAATACGCGCTGTTCTCCGAGTTCAAGCAGCACGGCGGCATGGGCGTCGAGGTGGTGACCGGCAGCCACACCAGCGCCGAATACACGACCTACGCCAAGATGGCGCAAGAGTTCGGCCTGGCGGCCTCGCGCGGCAGCGACTTTCACAGCCCCGAGGAGTCGCACACCGACCTGGGGGCGCTGCCGCCGCTGCCCGGCGGGCTGACCCCCATCTGGGAACTGCTGCAAGAGCGCGTCCACCGCGCCGGCGTGACGCACTGAACAAAATCCAGCAGACACACCATGGCCCAGTACTTCGAAGTCCACCCTGAAAACCCACAGCCGCGCCTGCTCAAGCAGGCGGCAGCGCTGCTCGCCGGCGGCGGCGTGCTGGCCGTGCCCACCGACTCCAGCTACGCGCTGGTCTGCCGCCTGGACGACAAGGGCGCGGTCGACCGCATCCGCCGCCTGCGCCAGATCGACGACAAGCACCACCTGACGCTGATCTGCAGCGACCTGTCGGAGCTGTCGAGCTACGCCCACGTCGACAATCGCCAGTACCGCCTGCTCAAGCTGGCCACGCCCGGGCCCTACACCTTCATCCTGGACGCGACCAAGGAAGTGCCCCGGCGCGTGAGCCACCCGCAGCGCAAGACCATCGGCCTGCGCGTGCCCACGCGCAAAAGCCTGCTGATGCTGCTGCAGCTGCACGGCGCGCCGCTGCTGGCCACCACCTTGATTGCGCCGGGCGAGGAAGACGCGCTGAACGACCCGCAGGACATCCGCGAGCAGTTTGAAAGGCAGATCGACGCCATCGTCGACGACGGCGCCTGCCCGCGCGAGTCGACCACGGTGCTCGACCTCACGCCCATGGCCACCGGAGGCGATCCCGTCGTGCTGCGCCAGGGCAGCGGCCCGCTGACCGCGCTGGGCCTGTAGCAGCCGGCCTTTGCCGCCGGCCGCGCCGGCCGTCTGCGACAATCGCCCGCGTGCAAGATACCCACATCATCCAATCCCTGCTCATCTACGCCCTGCCCGTGCTGTTCTCCATCACGGTGCACGAGGCGGCCCACGGCTACGCCGCACGCCACTTCGGCGACCCGACGGCGGCCATGCTCGGGCGCATCACGCTCAACCCGCTCAAGCACATCGACCCCATCGGCACCATCGCCATGCCGCTGCTGCTGTACTTCGCCACCTCCGGAGCCTTCGTCTTCGGCTACGCCAAGCCGGTGCCGGTGCAGTTCGGGCGGCTGCGCAACCCCAAGCGCGACATGGTCTGGGTGGCGCTGGCGGGGCCGGCGTCCAACTTCGCGCAGGCCATCCTCTGGGCGCTGGTGATGGTCGTGCTCGCCGCGCTGGGCACGCAGGAGCGCTTTTTCATCGACATGGCGCGCGCCGGCGTGCTGGTCAACCTGGTCATGTGGGCCTTCAACCTGTTTCCGCTGCCGCCGCTGGACGGCGGGCGCATCCTCGTCGGGCTGCTGCCCTTCAAGCACGCGCAGTGGGTGGCGCGCCTGGAGCCCTGGGGCTTTTTCATCGTGATGGCGCTGGTCATCGCGGGCATCGTCGGCACGCTGTGGCTGCGCCCGCTGATGGCGCTGGGCTACATGGTGATCAACCTGCTGCTCTCGCCCCTGGTCGCGCTGCTGGGCTGAAAGCCCAGGGCGCGCGGGCCGCGGCCTGCGCGCGCTCGCGCACCAACCGGCCACCCCCCTATTTCATTGCATCCGTTTCCGCCATGACCGCCAACGCCCCGTCCCAAGCCCAGCCCGCCAAAACCCGCTTTCTCACCGGCATCACGCCGTCGGGCACGCCCCACCTGGGCAACTACGCCGGCATGATGCGCCCGGCGATCGCGGCCACGCACGCGCAGCACGTCGAGAATTTCTACTTCCTGGCCGACTACCACGCGCTGATCAAGTGCCATGAGCCCGAGCGCGTGCACCGCAGCACGCTGGAGATCGCCGCCAGCTGGCTGGCCTGCGGGCTCGACCCCGAGCGCGTGACCTTTTACCGCCAGTCCGACATCCCCGAGATCCCTGAGCTGACCTGGTTTCTCACCTGTGTGACCGGAAAGGGCCTGCTCAACCGCGCCCACGCCTACAAGGCCGCGCAGGACAAGAACCAGGAGGACGGGCGCGACGCGGACGACGGCGTGAGCGCCGGCCTGTTCATGTACCCGGTGCTGATGGCCGCCGACATCCTGGCCTTCAACGCGCACAAGGTGCCGGTGGGGCGCGACCAGATCCAGCACATCGAGATGGCGCGCGACATCGCCGCCAGCTTCAACCACCTGTATGGCGCGCACTTCACGCTGCCCGAGGCTGCGATCGAGGACGGCGTGGCGACGCTGGCCGGCCTCGATGGCCGCAAGATGAGCAAGAGCTACGACAACACCATCCCGCTGTTCGCGCCGCGCGCGCAGCTGCAAAAGCTGATCAACACGCTGGTGACCGACTCACGCGCACCGGGCGAACCCAAGCAGGTCGAGGGCTCGGCGCTGTTCCAGCTCTACCAGGCTTTCGCCACGCCCGAAGAGACCGCCGCAATGCGCAGCGCCTACGAGGGTGGCATTGCCTGGGGCGAGGCCAAGCAGATGCTGTTTGCCTGCATCGACCGCGAGATCGCGCCGATGCGCGCGCGCTATGAAGAGCTGATGGCCCATCCCGCGCAGGTCGAGGCCGTGCTGCAGGCCGGCGCCGCGCGCGCCCGCGCGCTGTCGCGCCCGCTGCTCGAGCGCCTGCGCGCCGCCGTCGGACTGCGCGCGCTCGACGCCCGCAGCCAGGCGCCGGCCCAGGCCGCGGCCAAGGCGGCCACGCAACAGCTGCCCAGCTTCAAGCAGTACCGCGAGAAAGATGGCCGGTTCTACTTCAAGCTCGTGGCCCACGACGGCCAGGTGCTGCTGCAAAGCAACGGCTTCGACGCCCCGCGCGAGGCCGGCCAGGCGATTGCCCTGCTGCAAAAAGAGCCTGGCGCGCTGCAGCAGCTGGCCCAGCAGCTGCAGACCCGCGACCCGGCCCTGCTGGCCCAGGCCGCTGCTGCTCTGCAACAATGGGCCACTGTACAGGGCGCTGCCTGATTCCATTTTTATATCGATCGAGTACGCGAAGATGAAGCGCAGACAGTGCCGTAGCACGACAAGCGAAGCCGACAAAGTAATCGGTTGATATAGAAATGGAATGAGAAGCGCCCGCACGCTCCGCAGCCCCTCCCGACAGAAAGGACGAACATGCGCATTGCCGCCGTGGACGACGACACGCTCCAGCTCGAACTGCTGGAGCGCACGCTCGCACAGATGGGCCACGCCTGCCGCACCTACGAGACCGGAGGTGCGCTGCTCAAGGCGCTGCGCCGCGAGAGCTTCGACCTCCTGATCGTCGACTGGGAGCTGCCCGACACCAGCGGCCCGCAGATCGTCGCGCAGGTGCGCGAGCAGCTGGGCGCGCAATTGCCCATCCTGTTCGTCACCCACCGCCAGACCGAGCAGGACATCGTCCAGGGCCTGGCCTGCGGCGCCGACGACTACCTGAGCAAGCCGGTGCGCATCGCCGAGCTCAAGGCGCGCATCACCGCGCTCCTGCGCCGCGCCTGGCCCGAGCAGCATGCCCAGAACGACGCACCGCTGGAGTTCGGCCGCTACCGGTTCGACCCGGCCACGCGCAGCGTGCAGGTGGACGGCCAGAGCGTCGAGCTGAAGAACCGCGAGTACGACCTGGCACTGTTCATGTTCCAGAACGCCGGGCGCCTGCTCTCGCGCGACCACCTGCGCGACGCCATCTGGGGCCACAGCGCCGAGGTCATCTCGCGCACGCTGGACACCCATGTCTCGCGCCTGCGCGCGGCGCTGGACCTGCAACCCGTGCATGGCTACGCCATCACCGCCGTCTACGGCGTCGGCTACCGGCTCGAAGCCGTCGCGCCGCCAGACGCCCCCGCCGCCTGACCGTCCGATGAAAGCCCGTTGCATGCAAACCGCCCCGATCCGCCCCGCCGCCGCCCTGGCGCTGGCCCTGTGCGCCGCGCTGGCCGCGCCGGCGCGGGCGCAGCAAGACGTGATCGAGCACCGGGTCGTGCCCGGCGACACGCTTGAGGCGCTGTCGGTGCACTACCTGGCCACGCCCCGCTTGTGGCCGCGGCTGCAGGCCATCAACCACGTGGCCGACCCGCGCCTGCTCATGCCCGGCACCGTGCTGCGCATTCCCGCCTCGCTGCTGCCCGCGGCGCAGGCCAGCGCCGTCTTCGTCTCGGGCCAGGCGCAGGTGCTGCTGCCCGGCGCCGGCCAGGCCCGGCCGCTGCAGCCGGGCGACGACCTGCCCGAAGGCACCCGCCTGCAGGTGGCCGACGACGGCTTCGTCAGCGTGCGCCTGGTCGACGGCACCATCATCCGCGTCAAGGCCGACGCCGACCTGCAACTGCAGCAACTGCGCCGCCAGGGTCGCGCAGGCAGCGCGCGCTCGGTGCTGCAGCTGGGCCGCGGCAGTGTCGAATCGACCGTCGCACCCAGCGAGGGCGGCGCCCGCCACTTCGAGATCCGCACCCCGGCCGCCTCCACCAGCGTGCGTGGCACACGCTTTGGCGTTGCGCTGACCGGCGCCGGCCAGACCCTGGCCACGGTCACCGAGGGCGAGGTGGCCGTGCAGGCCGCCGCCCCGGCGCCCACGCTGCTGCCCGCGGGCCAGGGCATGCAGGTGCAGGCCGACGGCCGCTCCGGCGCACCGCGGCCGCTGCTGGCCGCGCCCGACCTGAGCGCGCTGCCCGCCACCGTGGGCGACGCCGACTTCGTGCGCCTGCCGCTGCCCGCGCAGGCCGGCGCCGTCGCCTGGCAGGTGGAGCTGGCGCGCGACGCCGACTTCACCCAGATCGTGCGCAGCGCCACGGTACAAGGGCCGCAGGCGCTGCTGGCGAGCGTGGACGACGGCAGCTACCACCTGGCCGTGCGCGCCGTCGACGCCGAACAGCTGCCCGGCCTGCCCGCGCAGCGCCGCCTCACCGTCAAGGCCCACCCGCTGCCGCCGCTGTACCAGAGCCCGGCGCCGCAGGCGGTGCTCGAACGCGGCACTGGCCAGCTGGTGTGCACCCCCGTGGTCGGCAGCGTGCGCTACCGCATCCAGGTCGCCGCCGGCGCCGACTTTGCCGCGCCGCTGCTCGACCAGGTCAGCGACGGCGATTGCCAGGCCGGCGTGTCCGCACTGGCGCCGGGGCGCTACCAATGGCGCGCGGCCAGCATCCGCAGCGCGCAGGGCCAGGACGACCAAGGCCCGTTTGCCCCGCCCCAGGCCTTCACGCTGGCCGAGCGCCCGGCCGCGCCCGACCTGCAGGCGCTGGCGCTGGATCACCAGGACGCGCAGACGCAGCTGCACTGGAGCGGCCAGAGCGGCCAGCACTACCGCCTGCAGCTGGCGGCGGCAGCCGACTTTGCCGCCATCCTGGCCGACGACACGCTGGCCGAGCCGCGCTGGACCGCGCCGCAGCTGCCGCTGGGCCGCTACTACGTGCGCCTGCAGGTGAGCGACGACGCCTCGGGCCTGGTCAGCGACTTCTCCACGCCGCGCCAGCTGCGCCTGGGCACCGGCCTGCAAACCGGCGACGGCCAGCCGGTGAACGCCTCCGACGGCAGCCCGTGGGCGCGCTGAGCCCAGGCCCGGCGACAGCGCACGGCGCCCAGGCCATCGTCCATGGCACACCAGCGCCACGGGCCAGCCACGCATGAAGCCCACCACCGGCAGTACACCGGCGCCGCGCAAATCGGCGCGCTGGCGCGAATGGCTGCTGCTGGCGCTGGCGCTGCTGGCCGGCGTCGCCTGGCTGACCGCGCACGACGGCCTGCACCGCATTGACCTGCTGGTGCAGGACGCGGCGCTGCGCACGCGCACCATCGCGCCCAGCCAGGACATCGTCATCCTCGCCATCGACGACCGCAGCATCGAGGCCATCGGCCGCTGGCCCTGGCGCCGCGCGCTGCACGCCCAATTGGTAAACCAGGTCAGCGCCCAGGAGCCGCGCGCGCTGGGGCTGGACATTCTGTTTGGCGAGCCCGACGACGACTACCCCGGCGACGACCTGCTGCTGGCGCGCGCGATCGAGCACGGCGCCCGCACCGTCCTACCCGTGGCGCGCCGCGGCCAGGCAGGCCTTGCCGCGGCCGACCTGCCGATCGCCCCGCTGCGCGAAGCCGCCAGCCAGCTCGGCCATGTGCAGGTGCAGGTCGACGCCGACGGCATCACGCGCAGCCTGTTTGCCGAGGAAGGCCCGGCAAGCGCCCCCTGGCCGCACTTCAGCGCCGCCATGCTGTGCGCGGCCAGCCGGGCCGCGCAAACGCCCTGCCGCGGCAACACGCTGGCTCCCGCGCAGGACGCCGGCCCCTGGGTGCAGCGGGACGAGCAGCGCATCCCGTTTGCCCACAGCTTTGGCGGCGCCGGCTTCACCACCTACGCCTACCTGGACGCGCTGACCGGGCAACTGCCCGCCGACGCGCTGCGTGGCAAATACGTGCTCGTCGGCGCCACGGCCACCGGACTGGGCGACATGTTCGCCACGCCAGTGGCCGGCAGCGACAAGCGCATCGCCGGCGTCGAGGTCATCGCCCACTCCCTCAACGCCCGGCTGGCCGGCCTGCAGCTGCACGATGCACCCGGGCGCTGGAACACGGCGATCAACCTGGGCGCCGTGGCACTGGCGCTGCTGGCCATGCTGCTGCTGGGGCCGCTGGCCGCGCTGCTGGGCTGCGCGGCTCTGGGCCTGGGCCTGCTGGCCGCGGCGCTGCTGGCGCCCGCTCTTGCCGGCTGGCAGCTGGCGCCCGCGCCCGCGCTGCTGGGCGTGGCCGCAGCCTACCCGCTGTGGAGCTGGCGGCGCCTGAGCTTTGCCGCGCACTTTCTGCGCCTGGAAATGCTCGCGCTCAAGCCCATGGACATCACCCCGCTGCCCGCGCCGCAGCAAACACCCGCCGCCGCGCCGCTGGCGCTGCTGCCGTTCGATCTGCTGGAGCGGCGCATCCACGCGGTCGAAGAAGCCACGCAGCAACTGCGCCGCCTGCACCACTTCATCAGCGACAGCCTGCTACACCTGCCCTCGCCCACGCTGGTGTGCAACGCCCAAGGCACCGTCGTGCTGGCCAACACCGCCGCGGCCCAGTGGTTTGGCCACGCCCAGCCCGCCGCGCTGCAGGGCAAGCCGGCCGCCGAGCTGCTGCAGACGCTGCACGCCAGCGACACCAGCGCCCCGCTGCTGCCCGCCGACGCCGGCCAGTGGGGCCGGCTGCCGGCGCAGCAAGAGGGCCTGGACGACGCCGGGCGCCACTTGCTGATGCTGTGCCAACCCTTTGCCACCGAAGGCCAGACCATCTGGCTGCTCACGCTGGTCGATCTCACCGCGATGCGCCAGGCGCAGACCCAGCGCGACCGGGCGCTGCACTTCATCTCGCACGACATCCGCGCGCCGATCGGCTCCATCGTGACGCTGCTGGAGATGCAGCGCGAATGGCCCGCCAGCATGACGACCGAGGAGTTGCTGCAGCGCATCGAGCAGCACGCCCAGGTGTCGCTGGCCATGGCGCACGACTTCGTGCAACTGGCCCACGCGCAGAACCTGGGCGCCGACACCATGGCACCGTTCGACCTGGCGGCCGCCGTGCAACAGGCCGTGGACGACGCCTGGGCCCAGGCACGCAGCCGCAAGGTGGCGCTGCACTGCGCCGAGCTGCCGCAAAGCGCCCTCATGCGCGGCAACCGCTCACTGGTGCTGCGCGCCATCACCAACGTGCTGGGCAACGCGATCAAGTTCAGCCCGGCCGGCAGCCAGGTCAGCTGCAGCCTCAATGAACAATGCGACCGCTGGGCCATCGCCATCAGCGACCAGGGCCCGGGCATTCCGGCGGATCAGCGCGACCGCCTGTTCCAGCCTTTTGCCCGCCTGCACCAGGCAAGCCTGCCCAAGGCCGGCGGCATCGGCCTGGGCCTGGCGCTGGCGCACACCGTCGTGCAGCGCCACGGCGGAACGATTGCCGTGGACAGCGACGGCCAATGCGGTACCACCTTCACGCTGCTGCTGCCGCGCCTAGAACAGCAACCTGGAAACATCGAAACATGAAAGCGTGTCTTCGCACCCATGGCGGCGTTGCAAATCCTAGCGATAGCTACGGCACGGCAAGCGAAGCCGACAAAGCAATCGGTTGATATCAGTAGTGTCCGGTTAAAAGTCAAACAGAATCAATTGCTTAGCGTCGTTGGCGGATTCAATCTGTAGATCATCGGGCTGCAAGGCGCATGAAATCTGGGTTTTCTCGAAAACCGAGACCGACAAAAT
>NZ_BAABBP010000043.1:0-24197 GCF_039538025.1 Comamonas faecalis | reverse complement strand
CGCCGCCGAACTTCTTGGCCAGCACGGTGGCGATCGCTGCGGTCAGCGTGGTCTTGCCGTGGTCGACGTGACCGATCGTGCCCACGTTGACGTGGGGCTTGGTGCGCTCAAACTTACCTTTTGCCATTTTCAAACTCCAAAAGAGCAATGCCTGTGTGGGGATTTAACGTCTGCACCCGGTTGCTGGCTCCTGCCGCACAGGGCAACGGCAGGGCACCGGGTCGCAGATTGCAGAAATCTGCAGGCGCTGGCGGCAGGCCACGGGGCCCGCCGCCAGCGCCGGTTTGCTTACTTCGCGCGGGCGGCGACGATGGCTTCGGCCACGTTGCGCGGAGCTTCGGCGTAGTGCTTGAACTCCATCGTGTACGTGGCGCGGCCCTGCGTCATCGAGCGCAGCTGCGTGGCGTAGCCGAACATCTCGGACAGCGGCACCTCGGCCTTGATGGCCTTGCCACCGCCGACCATGTCGTCCATGCCCTGCACCATGCCGCGGCGGCTGGACAGGTCGCCCATCACCGTGCCGGCGTAGTCCTCGGGCGTCTCGACCTCCACGGCCATCATGGGCTCGAGGATGACGGGGTTGGCCTTGCGGGCGGCCTCCTTGAAACCGAAGATGGCGGCCATCTTGAACGCCTGCTCGGACGAGTCCACGTCGTGGTAGGAGCCGAAGGTCAGCGCGACCTTGACGTCGACCACCGGGTAGCCGGCCAGCACGCCGCTGGTCAGCGCTTCTTCCACGCCCTTTTGCACCGCGGGGATGTACTCGCGCGGCACCACGCCGCCCTTGATCTCGTCGAGGAACTCAAAGCCCTTGCCCGGCTCATTGGGCTCCAGGCGGAACACCACGTGGCCGTACTGGCCCTTGCCGCCCGACTGGCGCACGAACTTGCCGTCCACGTCCTTGACGGTGTTGCGGATGGTTTCGCGGTAGGCCACCTGGGGCTTGCCGACGTTGGCCTCGACGCCGAATTCGCGCTTCATGCGGTCGACGATGATGTCCAGGTGCAGCTCGCCCATGCCGGCGATGATGGTCTGGCCCGACTCTTCGTCGGTGCGCACGCGGAAGGACGGGTCTTCGGCGGCCAGGCGCGACAGGGCGATGCCCATCTTCTCCTGGTCGGCCTTGGACTTGGGCTCGACTGCCTGTGCGATCACGGGCTCGGGGAACACCATGCGCTCGAGCATGATGTGCGCGTCCAGGTCACACAGCGTGTCACCGGTGGTCACTTCCTTCAGGCCCACGCAGGCGGCGATGTCGCCGGCACGCAGCTCGTCGATTTCCTGGCGTTCGTTGGCGTGCATCTGCACGATGCGGCCGATGCGCTCTTTTTTGCCCTTGGCAGCGTTGTAGACGGTGTCGCCCTTGGAGAGCACGCCCGAATACACGCGGATGAAGGTCAGCTGGCCGACGAAGGGGTCGGTCATCAGCTTGAACGCCAGCGCCGAGAACTTCTCGTCGTCCCTGGGCTTGCGCGTCAGGTGCTTTTCCTCGTCGTCGGGGTCGGTACCGGCCACGTCGGGAATGTCGGTAGGCGCGGGCAGGAAGTCCAGCACCGCGTCCAGCATGCGCTGCACGCCCTTGTTCTTGAAGGCCGAGCCGCACAGCATGGGCTGGATCTCGGTGGCGATGGTGCGCTGGCGGATGCCGGCAATGATGTCGGCCTCGGACAGGTCACCGTCTTCCAGGTACTTGTTCATCAGCTCTTCCGATGCCTCGGCAGCCGACTCGACCATGTTCTCGCGCCACTTGTTGCAGGTCTCGACCAGGTCGACCGGGATCTCGGCGTACTCGAACTTCATGCCCTGGCTGGCCTCGTCCCAGATGATGGCCTTCATCTTCAGCAGATCGACCACGCCCTGGAAATGATCCTCGGCACCGATCGGCACCACCACGGGCACCGGGTGGGCGTTCAGGCGCAGCTTCATCTGGTCATAGACCTTGAAGAAATTGGCGCCGGTGCGGTCCATCTTGTTGACGAAGGCCAGGCGCGGCACCTTGTGCTTGTTGGCCTGGCGCCACACGGTCTCGGACTGGGGCTGCACGCCGCCCACGGCGCAGTACACCATGACGGCGCCGTCGAGCACGCGCATGGAACGCTCCACCTCGATGGTGAAGTCCACGTGGCCGGGGGTGTCGATGATGTTGATGCGGTGCTCGGGGCGCGACAAATCCATGCCCTTCCAGAAGCAGGTGACTGCCGAGGAGGTGATGGTGATGCCGCGCTCCTGCTCCTGCTCCATCCAGTCGGTCGTGGCGGCGCCGTCGTGCACCTCGCCCAGCTTGTGGGTCACGCCGGTGTAGAACAGGATGCGCTCGGACGTGGTGGTCTTGCCAGCGTCGATGTGGGCCGAGATACCGATGTTGCGGTAGCGCTCAAGAGGGGTTTTGCGGGCCATGATGGGACCTTTCGTTAACGGTCAAGAGCCCGAACGCCAGCCGCAGGCGAACGGGCTCCAGCCTTCTGGAGGAGGGGTCGGAGCTTAGAAGCGGAAGTGGCTGAACGCCTTGTTGGCCTCGGCCATGCGGTGCACCTCGTCACGGCGCTTCATCGCGCCGCCACGGCCTTCGGTGGCTTCCACCAGCTCGTTGGCCAGGCGCTGCGCCATGGACTTCTCGCTGCGCTTGCGCGCGGCTTCCTTGATCCAGCGCATCGACAGCGCCAGACGGCGCACGGGACGCACTTCGACGGGCACCTGGTAGTTGGCGCCACCCACCCGGCGTGACTTCACCTCGACCATGGGCTTGACGTTGTTGATGGCCGTGACGAACACCTCGATGGCGCTCTTTTCCGGTTGCCTCTTCTCGATCAGATCGAGTGCGCCGTAGATGATGCGCTCTGCAACCGCCTTCTTGCCGCCTTCCATGATCACGTTCATGAATTTGGACAGCTCTACGTTGCCGAACTTGGGATCCGGCAGGATTTCACGTTTGGGGACTTCGCGACGACGTGGCATTTTTCACCTCTATCTTTGCTTCAGTTGGCACCATCTCAGGCACCGCGAGAGCCAAACTCAGGACTCCCACTTACTCGACCCTGGCACGACATCGGCCTGGGGTCACTACGCTGCGCACCGCGCCACGCGGCATGGCAGCACCGAAAATTCAAACCGCAGGGCTTACTTGGCCTTGGGCTTCTTGGCGCCGTACTTGGAGCGCGACTGCTTGCGATCCTTGACGCCTTGCAGGTCGAGCGAGCCACGCACGATGTGGTAGCGCACACCCGGCAAGTCCTTGACACGGCCGCCGCGCACCAGCACGACGGAGTGCTCTTGCAGGTTGTGGCCTTCACCGCCGATGTAGGAGATGACCTCGAAACCATTGGTCAGGCGCACCTTGGCGACCTTGCGCAGCGCGGAGTTCGGCTTCTTGGGCGTCGTGGTGTACACGCGGGTGCACACGCCGCGGCGCTGGGGGCAGTTCTCCATGGCAGGGCTTTTGGATTTGACAACTTCGACCGCGCGGCCCTGGCGCACGAGTTGGTTGATGGTTGGCATTAAATAATGTCCCTAACGTGAAATATCGAAAACGTGAAACCCTTCGGAAATTCCGAAAAGCCCTCTAGTCTATCAATTGTTCAAGAATCAAGCAAGCAGCCTTCGGAACATGCGCGCACTCTCGCTCAAATTCATTTGATCCACAGCCGGATGCCGTCCCAGGCGCGCCCCAGCAGCCCCGCCTGCTCCACGCTCTCCAGCGCCTGCAGCGGCACCTGCGCCAGCACCTCGCCCTCCAGCGTCACCTTCAGCGTGCCGACGGTCTGGCCCTTGGTGAAGGGTGCGATCAAGGGATCCTGGCGCACGATCTCGGTGGCGATCTTGCCGCCGCTGCCCGAGGGAATGGTCACGACGATCGGCTTTTCACTGCCGATCTTGAGCTTGCCCTTGGCCCCTTTCCAGATCTCCGGCGTCGCGGCGGGCTGGCCGGCGTCGAACAGCTTGACGCCATCGAACGCGGTGTAGCCCCAGTTCAGCAGCTTCTGGCTTTCGTTGGCGCGGGCGTTCTCGCTGGCGGCGCCCAGCATGATGGACAGCAGGCGGCGCTGGCCCGCCTGCGGGAATTCGCGCTGCGCCGTGGCCACTAGGCAGTAGCCGGCCGCCGCGGTGTGGCCGGTCTTCAGGCCGTCGACCGTCGGGTCGCGAAACAGCAGTGTGTTGCGGTTGTTGCTGTTGGACTTGGGCGTGCCCTCGTAGCGGTACTGCTTGATCGAGTAGTAGTGCATGTACTCGGGAAAGTCTTGCATCAGGCGCGTGGCCAGCACGGCCAGGTCGCGCGCCGTCGTCGTGTGGCCGGGCTCGGTCAGGCCTTCGGGGTTCTTGTAGTGCGTTCCGGTCATGCCGAACGCCTTGGCCTGCTCGTTCATCAGGCGCACGAAATTCTCGGCAGTACCGCCCACGCCCTCGGCCAGCGCCATGGTGGCGTCGTTGCCCGACTGCACGATCATGCCCTTGATCAGGTCGTCGACCGGCACCTGCATCTTGGGGTCGATGAACATGCGCGAGCCGGGCATCTTCCAGGCCAGTTCGCTGACCGGCAGGCGCTGCTCCAGGCTGATCTTCTTGGCGCGCAGCGCGTCGAACACCAGGTAGCCGGTCATCAGCTTGGTCAGCGACGCCTGCTCCACCGGCGCATCGATGTCCTTGGTGGCCAGCACCTGGCCCGAGCTCACGTCCATCAGCAGGTAGTTGCGCGCCGCGATTTCAGGCGGCTGAGGAATGCTTTGCGCCCACAGCATGGAGGGAGCGAGCAACGCGGCGCACAGAGCGCGGCGCCATGCCAGGGCAAACGGAGAACGGGAAACAGTCACGGGAAACACCAGGAAGAGAAGAAAAAATTGCCGCGGCTGCGGCGCAAGGCCACGCACGGCCATTGCTCGCGTGCGATCAGGTCACGCTGCGCACGTGGCGCTCGACCAGATCCTTGAGCAACGGCAATTGTCCGTGGAAGAAATGTCCGGCCGCGGGAATAACCGTAACAGGGAGTGTCTGCGGCCGCGCCCAGTCCATCACGCTGGCCAGCGGCACGACGTCGTCGGCCTCGCCATGGACGACCAGCGTGCGCAGCTGCGCCAGCGCCGGCACCTGCGCCACCGTGAAGCGGCTGGCCGCGGTGCCCACCAGCACGACGCGCTCGACCGCGCGCTGCGCCTGCCACAGGCGCTCCAACGCGTGGCTGGCAACAAAAGAGCCAAACGAGAACCCGGCCAGTGCCAAAGGCCCTTTTGCAGCAAAACGCTCGATCACCGCCAGCATGTCGTCGAGCTCGCCGCGCCCCTCGTCGTGCACGCCCTCGGTGGCGCCCACGCCGCGGAAGTTGAAGCGCACCGCGCTCCAGCCGCACGCGACGAAGGCACGCGCCAGCGTGTGCACCACCTTGTTGTCCATCGTTCCCTGGAACAGCGGATGCGGGTGGGCAATGACGGCCACGCCGCGCTGCGCCTCGCCCTCGGCCAGGCGCGCGCCGTTGTACAGGGTCTCGATGGCGCCCACGGGGCCAGCAATCAGCTGGCGTTCAATCAATGCGCCCATGTGTCAATGCCTTCGCCGGTTGTGAGGAGATGGTTCGTCAAGCAGGTTACAGAGTCGTGCTCATCGGCCAAGTTCCGGCGGCGCCAGCAGGCGCTCGACGATCTGCCCGCGCACCAGGTGCGACTCGACGATCTCCTCGATGTCCTGCAGGTCGACATAGCTGTACCACACGCCCTCGGGGTAGACGACCGCCACCGGTCCCGCGGCGCAGCGATCGAGGCAGCCGGACTTGTTCACCCGGATCTTGCCCGGCCCGGCCAGGCCGCGCTGCTTGACCAGTGCCTTGCAGTGCGCAAAAGCCTCCTGCGCACCGTGGTCGGCGCAGCAGTTCTCGCCGTTGGTTCGCTGGTTGATGCAGAAGAAGATGTGCCGCTGGTAGTACTGCGGCGGGGTCGGCGTCATTTCACTCATGCGGGGATTCTAGGAGGCTGTCGGACTTGGAGCGTCGAAAGCGAGAATCGGCCCCAGCGAGCACAGTTTTTGCCGGATTTGCAGCCCAATAGCCGAGCTATTGGGCAAAAAGACGGTAAAAAATGAGCCGCTGCGGTCGATTTGCAGCCGACGATTTCCAAGTCCGACAGACTCCTAGGATTGCGCCTCGCGGCGCGACAGCCGCGCCACCGCATAGACCAGCACCCCATAGGGCCAGAGCCAGCCCAGCCACTGCCCCAACCCATAAAAACGAATGAAGCGCCCCTGCTCCCAAGCTTGAAGCGTTTGCGAGAAATACGCGCTGGTCGGCGCCTGGTTGAGCAGCGCCAAGTGCCACAGCAGCGCGACCAGCAGCAGCGCGGTGCACAGCCGCCGGCGCAGCCCCGCCATGGCCAGTGCAGCCAGCACGCCCAGCAGCAGGCCGGCGCGCGAGGCGGTGCTCAGCCACTGCAGCGCATGGGCCGGGCCGTAGCTGAGCACGGTCGACAGCGTCATGCAGAAAAACCCCAGCACCGCGGCCGACAGCGCCAGCACCGCCCGGCGCCAGGGGCTGCGCACCACCGAATACAGCAGCAGGCAGGGCAGCAGCATGCCCAGCGCCACGGCCAGCATCTCACCCGCCGGCGCCAGCGGCTGCAGCGGTGCGTGGCGCACCGGCATCCAGGCGAGAAAAGGCGTGTCCTGCAACAGCTGCGTGAGCGCCGCCTCCAGCCGCTGCACCACCTGCCCCAGTCCCAGCGGCAGCGCCGCTGGAAACAGCAGCGCCCACGGCCACAGCGCCAGCAGCACCAGCGCCCCGCGCGCATGGGGCACGAACCACTGCTGGCGAAAGCGGCTCCAGCGCGCCAGCGC
The DNA here is from genome assembly GCF_039538025.1 of Comamonas faecalis. NCBI lineage: Bacteria > Pseudomonadati > Pseudomonadota > Betaproteobacteria > Burkholderiales > Comamonadaceae > Comamonas > Comamonas faecalis. Next base: position 17,387 of record NZ_BAABBP010000043.1, on the reverse strand, counting down.
GCCCAGGCGCTCCAACAGCGCGGCCAACAGCGCGCCAATGCCGGCGCCGGCCGTGTTGAGCAGCCAGTCCAGGTTGGACGGCACGCGCTGGGGCAAGTAGATCTGGCCAAATTCCGCCGACAGCGACAGCAGCGCTCCCAGCGCCGTGGCCACGGGCACCGCATGGCGCCCGCTGCCCGAGCGCAGCCAGGCCAGCGCCAGCAGAAAGCCCAGCGGCGCATAGCCCAGCAGGTTGGAGACCACGTCGAACCAGGTCCAGTACGGGGGCGGCACGCGGTCGAACAGAAAGGCCCAGGGCGACACCCCCTGCACACGCCAGCCTTCGAATGGGAACCAGCTGGCGAACAGAATCAGCGCCGCATAGAGCAGCGCCAGGGGCCAGGCCGCGGTCTTGTGCATCGGGGCGCGACAACGCGGTCAAAAAGGCTTGACGACGACCAGAACCACCACGGCCACCAGCAGCAGCACGGGAATCTCGTTGAACCAGCGAAACCAGGTATGGCCGTGGCGGCTGCTGCCAGCCTGCAGCTGGCGCAGCAGCCGCGCACAGTACGCGTGGTAGGCCACGGTGAGCACCACCAGCGCCAGCTTGGCGTGCAGCCAGCCGTTGCCAGGCCCCTGGCCGATGCCGTAGCCCAGCCACAGCCACAGCCCCAGCGCGATGGCCGGCACCGCCAGCAAGGTGGTGAAGCGCAGGAGCTTGCGCGCCATCAAAAGCAGGCGCTGGCGCTCGGCCACCGACCCCGGCGTGACCATGGCCAGGTTGACGAAGATGCGCGGAAGATAGAAAAGGCCGGCAAACCAGCTGGCGATGAAGACGATGTGAAAGGCTTTGACCCAGAGCATCCGGGCAGTGTATGACGGCAGCGGCCCACCGCCGGGCAACCCCGCGACAGCCGCGGGCCAGCCCGCCGCGCGCCCTACCAGGGCTGCTTGTCAAAGCCCGACCACAGCGCGTCCAGGTCGGGGAAATTCCAGTGCGCCGGGTCTTCGCGCCCGACGATGCGGTCACTGCAATGCTTTGCCGCCAGGTCGATCTCCTCGGGCGGAATGCGCAGGTCGGACTTGGTCGAGAAAAACACCTTGACGACCGGCGCGGTCAGCGTCTTCGATTGCTGCACCACCACGCCCAGGCGCCCCGACGCCAGGCGCACCAGCGAGCCGATCGGGAAGATGCCCATGCTTTTGACGAAAGCGTGGAAATACGTCGCATCCAGGTGCCCGCCAGTCCACTCGGCCATGCGACGCAGCGACTCCGCCGGATCCCAGCCGCTCTTGTACGGGCGGTTGGAGGTGATGGCGTCATAAATGTCGCAAATGGCTGTCATGCGCGCGATCGGGCGGATCTTCTCGCCGGCCAGCCGGTCAGGGTAGCCGGTGCCATCGAGCTTTTCATGGTGATGCAGGCAGGCGTCGAGCACCGCGCCGGGCAGGTCGGCGTTGCCCTGGAGCATCCGGTGGCCGTGCACCGGGTGGCTTTTGACGATGGCGAATTCCTCGTCGGTGAGCTTGCCCGGCTTGTTGAGCACCTCCATGGGCAGCGCCGCCTTGCCCAGGTCGTGCAACAGGCCCGCCATGCCCGCCTGCTGCACCAGCGCCTCGCTGAACTGCAGTTGGCGCGCCAGCGCGACCATCAGGGCGCTGACGGCCACCGAATGCATATAGGTGTAGTCGTCGGCCGTCTTCAGCCGCGCCAGGCTGATGATGGCGCCGGGGCTGCGCGTGACCGACGCGGTGATGTCCTGCACCAGCGCACCGGCCGTCTCGGCGTTGACCGCACGCCCCATGCGCGCCTCGTTGAACATCGAGATGACGGCCTGCTTGGACTGCTGGCAGATCTGCCGCGCCCGCACGAACTCCTCCTGCAGGCTGATGGGGCGCGGCAACGCCTGAGCGCCCGCAGGTGGCACCGCCGCTGGCGCCGGCGCATCGCCCCCGCCGTCCGCCACGTCCAGTCCCTTGGCCGTGTCGATCCAGACCTCGCGAATCGTCGTCTGGCGCAGGCTGGCCAGATCCTGCGGATCCTCCAGCACAAAGCCGCTGCGCCAGAACGGATGCTCCAGCCAGGAGCCACACAGCGCATGGAGATACATCCCCAGGCGCAACTCGCTTACCGCAATTTTCTTCTGCATGCCCACCCCACCCTGCTGCGGCCGGGCTTGGGAATGGCCCGGCCGGCCATGACAAAAACCCCGCCTGTTGCCAGACGGGGCTTGTGCCTGGATGGCGACCCGAGGCGCTCTCCAAAGACAGCGCCGACCTCCGCATCAGCATCGAATTTCCCTATACACAGAGCATAGAGCGCTCCATTCTACGGAAAGTGGCTGCACGGCAATTTCGCTGGCCGCAGTCACGTCGGCAGCGCCGGCCGCATCCGCCTCATCAGGCGGTACAAGGCCTGTGCCGCCACCGACAGGCTGCGCCCGCGCCGGCGCACCAGGTAGATTTGCCGATCCATGCCCGGCAGCGACAGCGGCCGCGTCGCCAGGCCCGGCCGGTCGAAGTGAAACAGCGTCAGCGCAGGCACGACGCTGATGCCAAGCCCCGCCTGCACCAGCCCCATCACGGTCGCCAACTGCTCGACCTCGACCAGGGTGCGCATGGTTTGTGGGAAAAACGCCGCATCCAGGTACTGGCGCACGCTGCTGTGGCGCGCCAGATGCACAAAAGGCCATTGCGCCAGATCCTGCATGTCCACCCGGGGCAGCGCGGTCAACGGATGATCCTGGCGGCAGACCAGGTGAAAGCCGTCGCTGCAGAACGGCTCGGTCACCAGGTCGGGCGCATCGGCGCGCATGGCGGCCAGCGCCAGTTCGGCATCGCCCTTGGCCACGGCCTCTATGCAGGGCTCGGACAGCACGTCCAGCACGTCGATTCGCACGCCGGGGTGTTTTTCCAGAAAGCGCTTGAGCACTGCTGGCAGCCAGCCCGCCGCCAGCGAGGGCAGCAGGGCCACGGCCACGTGGCCCTGCGCCAGCTGCGCGGTGCTGGCCATGGCTTTTTCGCAGGCGGCGAACTCCTGCGCCAGGCGCTCGGCCAGCGGCAGAAAGCGCTCGCCCTCGGGCGTCAGCACGACGTGGCGCGTGCTGCGGTCGAACAGCCTCAGGCCGACGACGTTCTCCAGCGCCCGAATCAGCGCGCTGAAGGCCGGCTGCGACAGATGGCACTGGTCGGCTGCCCGGGTGAAGTTGCGCTGGTCGGCCAATGCCAGAAAAGCCTGGATGTCGCGCCGCGAGATATCCATTTGAATTACAGATCAATCTATTCAAACAATCGATTTCACAGATCGTACAGCCGTTTCTATAGTGGCCCCAGGAGACGACCATGACCGCGCACGACACCCCGCCCCAACCCCTGCTCGTCGGCTCTGGCGCCGGCTTTTCGGGCGACCGGATCGACGCCGCCGGCCCGGTGGTGCAGGAGCTGATCCGCCGCGCGCTGCCCGCGGTGCTGATCTTCGAGACCCTGGCCGAGCGCACGCTGGCGCTGGCCCAGCTGGCGCGCCGCAAGAACGCCGACGCCGGCTATGAGCCCCTGCTTCTCGATCTGCTGCGCCCGGTGCTGGCCGACTGCCTGGCGCACCACATCCGCATCGTCAGCAACTTTGGCGCCGCCAACCCGCAAGGCGCGGCGCGCGCCATCGCGGGCCTTGCGCGCACGCTGGGCCTGCGCACGCCGCGCATCGCCGTCGTGCACGGCGACGACATCAACGCGCCGCAGCAGCGCGCGCTGCTCATCCAGGCGCTGGACGATCGCATGCCCGACAGGCCACTGGTCAGCGCCAACGCCTACATCGGCGCGCGGCCGATCGCCCAGGCGCTGGCGGCGGGCGCCGACATCGTCGTCTGCGGGCGGGTAGCCGACCCGTCGCTGGTCGTCGGCCCTGCCATGGCGCACTACGGCTGGGGCTGGAACGACTGGGATCGCCTGGCGCGCGCCACCATGGCCGGCCACCTGCTGGAGTGCGGCTCGCAGGTGTCGGGCGGCTACTTCGCCGACCCTGGCTACAAGAACGTGCCGGGCATGGACCGCCTGGGCTACCCGATCGCGCAGATCGACGCCGACGGCGACTGCACCATCTTCAAACCCGAGGGCAGCGGCGGCTGCATCTCCACGGCCACGGTCAAGGAGCAGCTGCTGTACGAGATCCACGATCCCGCGCAATACCTGACGCCCGACGTCGTCGCCGACATCACCCAGGCCGAGGTGGTGCAGCTGGCGTCCGACCGGGTGCGCCTGCAGGGCGTGACCGGCCACCCGCGCCCGCAGGACTACAAGGTCAACGTCTGCTTTGAGGCCGGCTGGTTTGCCGAGGGCGAGATCTCATATGCCGGGCCGCGCGCCGCCGAGCGCGCCAGGCTTGCCGGCCAGACGATTGCGCAGCGCCTGGGGGCGATCGCGCCGCTGCGCACCGACCTGATCGGCCTGTCCAGCGTCTGGGGCAACGACACCAGCGACTGGCTGCAGCACGCAGAGCTTGCCGGCGCCAGCCATGACATCCGCCTGCGCATGGCCTGGCAGCACGCCGACCACGACACCGCCGCCCGGCTGACGCAGGAGATCAACGCGCTGTACTGCTGCGGCCCGGCCGGCGGCGGTGGCGTGCGCACCCACATGCGCCAGCGCCTGGGCATGGTGTCCTGCCTGGTGCCCCAGACGCAGATACCGACAGGCTTTGCCTGGGCCGAGCTTTCACAGGACTGAGCCATGACGCATCCATCCTCCGACTCCGCCATGGCCACCGTGCCGCTGTACCGCCTGGCGCACGGGCGCACGGGCGACAAGGGCAACCGCTCCAACATCAGCGTCATTGCCTGGCACCCGGCGCTGTGGGGTCTGCTGTGCGCACAGGTGACCGAAGACGCGGTGCGCACGCTGTTCGACGACCGCCACCCCTCCCGCGTCACGCGCCACCTGCTGCCGCGATTGCACGCAATGAACCTGGTGCTCGACGATGTGCTCGACGGCGGCGTCAACGATGCGCTCAACCTCGACAGCCACGGCAAGACGCTGTGCTTCCGCGTCCTGCAGATGCCGATTTCCGTACCGGCGCACCTCACCGCCCACCTGGTGGGGCCGAACGCCTGAACCCCCCCATCCACGACACAAGGAGACATCCATGCCAACCATCCACTTCAGCCGCCGCAGCCTGATTGCCGCCGCCGCTCTGAGCCTGGCCTTCGGCCAGTCCGCCATCGCGCAAAACGCCTTCCCGGACAAGCCGATCACCTTCGTCGTCCCGTTCGCGGCCGGCAGCGCGACCGACCAGCTCGCCCGCGCACTGGGCCAGTCGGTCACCGAGCAGACCAGGCAGCCCGTCGTCGTGGAAAACCGCGCCGGCGCCAGCGGCATGATTGCCGCCCAGGCGGTGGCCAAGGCAAAACCCGACGGCTACACGGTGCTGATCTCCACCAACACCACCCACGCCGCCAATGAGCATTTGTACAAAAAACTGTCCTACGACCCGGTGGCGGACTTTGCACCGCTGGCCGGCCTGGGCAAGGGGGGCCAGGTGCTGGTCGTGCCCGAGAAGTCGCCCTTCAAGTCGGTCGCCGACCTGCTGGCCTTCGCCAAGGCCAACCCCGACAAGCTCAGCTTCGGCAGCGGCAGCTCGTCGAGCCGCGTTGCCGGCGAGCTGCTCAAGCAGCTGGGCCACATTGATCTGCTGCATGTTCCGTACAAAAGCAACCCGCTGGCCATCACCGACCTGCTGGGCGGCCAGATCGACCTGATGATCACCGACGTCTCCACCGGCATTCCGCAGATCAAGGCGGGCAAGCTGCGCGCGCTCGGCTATTCCACGGCGACCCGCAGCTCCATGCTGCCCGACGTGCCGACGATTGCCGAGGCCGGCGTGCCCGGCTACGACATGGGCTACTGGTTTGCCGCCTGGGCACCCGCAGGAACGCCCGCACCCGTCGTCGAGACGCTGAACAAGCTGCTGGTCAACGCGGTCAACAGCCCGGCCGCCAAGACCTTCTTCGCCAACTCCGGCTCCGAGCCCTGGACCACGACGCCGCAGGAGCTGGCGCAGTTCCAGGCCGAGGAGACGAAGAAGTGGGGCGACGTCATCCAGAAGGCGGGCATCACGCCCGAATGAGCTCGCAGGGCAGGCGGCCGGCCTGACCGGCAGTTTGAGCAACGGCGCCTGCGGGCGCCGTTGGCGTTGCCGGGCACACCTACACTGCCCACCATGCCCGTCAATCCTGAAGCCACTCTCTGTCCCCTATGCCACCAGCCCAACGCCTGTGCCATGGCCGCGGCAGGCGCGGCACAGCACTGCTGGTGCATGGACGCGCCCATCTCGCGCGCGGCGCTGGCGCGGGTGCCTCACGCGCAGCGCGGCCTGGCGTGCATCTGCCCGCGCTGTGCGCAGGCCACTATCATCGACGGCAAAGACGACACCACGAGACAGGACACCCCATGCCCACTTACCACATCGAAATGATGGAAGGCCGCACCGTCGAGCAAAAACGCAAGCTGGCCGAGGAGATCACGCGCATCACCGTCGAGGTGCTGGGCGGCTCGCCCGAGTCGGTCGACATCTTGATCACCGACGTCAAGCGCGAGAACTGGGCCACGGGCGGCAAGCTCTGGCTGGACCGCAGGTAGCCGGGTGCCCACCATGCACGAAGCTCCCGCTCCCACCGCCATCGACGGCGCCGCGCTGGCCGACGCGCTGCTGCGCCTGCTGCGCCTGAAAACCCCACCAGTGGCGATGCAGATGTTTGCCCACGCAGACGACATGCAAGCCATAGAGCGCCTGCGCCGCCCGCAGGGCATGGTGCACACGGCCGACCAGATCGTCGGCCAGGCGGCGCGCCTGGGCTTCACGGTGGGCATCACCGCCGACGATCTGGTCGGCCCGCAGTGCTCGGCCGTTCTGGGCCTGTCGCCACGCAGCGAGGAATGGCTGCGCGGCGAGCCGATGGCCGGCGTGTGGTTTGCAACACAAGAGGACTCGGCCGCCCATCAGCAGGCCATGACCTGCGCGCCCTACGGCCGCTGGCAGGCCATGGCGGCCTCGCCGCTGGCCAGCGGCCGCCTGCCCGCGCCCAACATCGTGCTGGTCTACGCCAACCCGGCGCAAATGATTTTGCTGATCAACGGCCTGCAGTGGTCGGGCTACCGCAAGCTCGAATGGGGCGCGGTGGGCGAGTCGGCCTGCGCCGACTCCTGGGGCCGGGCGCTGGCCACGGGCGAGCCCAGCCTGTCCATCCCCTGCTTTCCCGAGCGGCGCTACGGCGGCGTGGCCGACGACGAGCTGCTGCTGGCGCTCTCGCCCGCCGACCTGGCCAAGGCCGTCGCCGGCGTCGAGCAGCTGGCGCGCAACGGCATGCGCTACCCGATACCGCCCTATGGCGTGCAGATGGACGTGCGCGCCGGCATGGCGCGCAGCTACGGCGGGAAAAAGGTGTGAGCGATGTGCCAGCTGCTGGGCATGAACGCCAACACCCCCACCGACGTGACCTTCAGCTTCACCGGCTTCGCACAGCGCGCCGGCCACACGGCCGACCATACCGACGGCTGGGGCATCGCCTTCTTCGAGGGCAAGGGGCTGCGCCACTTCGTCGACCATGAGCGCGCGGTCGACTCGCCCGTGGCCGAGCTGATCCGGCGCTACCCGATCAAGAGCCGCAACGTCATCTCGCACATCCGCAAGGCCACGCAGGGACTGGTGACGCTGGAGAACTGCCACCCCTTCGTGCGCGAGCTGTGGGGGCGCTACTGGGTGTTCGCGCACAACGGCGACCTGAAGGACTTCCGCCCGCGCCTGCATGCGCACTTCCACCCCGTGGGCACGACCGACAGCGAGCACGTCTTCTGCTGGCTGATGCAGGAGCTGTCCAAATCGCACGCCGGCATGCCGCCGGTGGCCGAGCTGACGCTGACGCTGCGCGAGCTGGCCGCGCGCATCGCGCCGCACGGCACCTTCAACTTCCTGCTCTCCAGCGGCCAGGCGCTGTGGGGGCACGCCACCACACAGCTGCACTACATCGAGCGGCGCCACCCGTTCTCGCGCGCGCGCCTGGCCGACGAAGACCTGGCCATCGACTTTGCCGCCTGCACCACACCCAACGACCGCGTGGCCGTGATCGCCACCGCGCCGCTGACCTGCGACGAGGCCTGGACCGCTTTTCACAGCGGCGAGCTCAAGGTGTTCGTCGACGGCGTTCGCGTGTAGGCCGGCCGGCCGTCAGCAGGACAGGCGCGGTGGATTCATCGGCCGGCACGACGGCCTGCGCATCCAGGCGGAACATGGCCATCACCTGATTGAGCCACTGCGCCTGCTCCTTGAGCTGAACGGCCGCCGCCGTCGACTGCTCGACCAGCGCGGCGTTTTGCTGCGTCATCTGGTCGAGCTGCCCGACCGCCACATTGACCTGGGAGATGCTGGTGGCCTGCTCGGTCGCGCCGACGGTGATTTCTCCCACCGACTGCACCACCCGCTGCACCGAGCCGACCACTTCACCCATGGTCTGCCCCGCCTGCTGCACCAGGCGTTCGCCGGCCTGCACGCTGCCGGCACTGTGCTCGATCAGGCGCTTGATCTCGCGTGCCGCCTCGGCACTGCGGCCGGCCAGCGCACGCACCTCGGAGGCGACGACGGCAAACCCCCGTCCCGCCTCGCCGGCCCGCGCTGCCTCGACGGCCGCATTGAGCGCCAGGATGTTGGTCTGGAATGCAATCGCGTCGATGACGGAGATGATGTCGGCAATGCGCCGCGATGCCTCGGTGATGTCCTGCATGGTCTGCACCACCTGCTCCACCACCTGGCCGCCGCGTTGCGCGACGTCCGCCGTGTCGCCCACCTGTTGGCGCACCTGTTGCGCCGTGCCCGCGGACTGGCCGACGGAGCCCGCCAGCTCCTCCATGCTGGCGGCGGTCTGCTGCAGGCTGGATGCCGTCTGCTCGGTGCGCTCGCTCAGGTCGGCGTGGCCCTGCGCCACCTCGACGCTGGCAAGACCGATGTTCTGCGCAGCATCGCGCACCTGCGAGACCAGCTGCGTCAGCTTCTGGCGCATGTCGCGCAGCGCGTCGACCATCGGCCCCAGCTCGTCGCGGCGCCGGGGCGGCACCACCACTGCCGCCAGATCGCCATCGGCGACCAGCCGCAGCGCACGCTGCACGCCGGCCAGCGGCTGAAGGATTGCGCGCATGGTCCAGATGGCCACAGCAACGAGCACCAGCAGGCACAGGCCGCCGCCGGCGACCCCCAGCGCCAGCATGCGCGCACTGGCGCTGCGTGCCTGGTCGTACGTTGCCTGGGCGCGCTCCTGCGTCAGCGGAATGAGTTGCTGCAACGGCTTGACCACGCCCTGGATGAGCGCGGCCCAGTCGCTTTCAAGCACGTCGGTCAGCGCGTCCTCGTCCTTGGACTGGTAGCCCTGCTCAAGTCTTTGCAGCGTTGCATGCACCACCTGCCAGTGCTGCGACAAAGCCTGCACGCTGGCGTGGGCCGGCTCCTGCCCGGCACCCCATGCGTTCTGCAGCAGCGGCTGCACGATCGCCCAGGCACCGTCCAGCTCCTGGCGCGCCTCCCGCAGGTGATTGAGCGAACCCTGCACCGGCAACTGGTCGAGCAGCACCGCCGCGGCGCGAAAGCGCAGCTCCAGCAGCAGCACGTCGATGCGCTGCAACTGCTGCTGCGTGACGTTGGCTTCGCTGTACAGCGCCTGCAGCGCCGCCTCGTTGGTGCGGTTGGCCTTGAAGAACAGGGCCGACAGCAGCGCTACCGCGGCCACGGCCAGCCCCGCCAGCAGCCACAGACGCCCTTTGATGGTCAGCTGCACGCCCGCTCTCCCCTGTTGCGTTATTGCGTCGGCAGGCCTTGGGCCACCCACTCCGGCAGGCCGCCACGCAGCCAGTGCAAATTGGTATAGCCAGCCCCGTGCGCCGCTACCGACGCCTTGTAGCTCTTCCAGCACTCGCCGGCGTTGCAGAAGAACACGATGCTCGCGCCCTTGTCGGCCGGCAGCTTGCTCAGGTCGAACTTGTCCTGGCTGGCGTCGAAGTCAGCGCTTTTGGCGCTTTTCTCACGGTAGGGGACGCTTTTTGCGCCCTTGATCGTTTTTTCCGCGTATTCGGCCGCAACCCGCGTGTCCACCAGCAACGAGCCGGCGCTTTGCAGTTTTTGCGCCTCCGCCGCGTTCACCACCTTGACGCCGTCGAGCGTCGCCGGCGTTTGCGCCGCCCATGCCGGCAGGCCCACGGTGAAGATGGCAGCCGCCATCCATTGCATCCATTTACGTTTGAGCATCGCGATCTCCCTTGCAAAACATTGAATAGGTCAGATGCTGAAACAAAAAGAAACGAAAAGCAAGCTTCATCGGCCGTCCGCAGGGTCTTGCCGAAATTACCTATCGTGCAGAAGCCGTGACGCCCGGCCGCTCGGCCAGCGCTTCATGCGCCGACGTTTTGACGAATCTCAAGACCTTTAAAGCACATTGGTAATACCAATAAGGCAAATATTTTCAATGTTTTAGGTATTTACCCTAGGCATTACAAGCAACATATCTCCGAAAATCGCCGCACCCCGCAAAATTGGTCTGAGTTGGTTGGACCATTGTTCCCGCATGCGGAAGTCCACCGCCCACCACGGATCCGACACCAGTGGCGGAGCGGACGCCCGGGCCACGCGCCCAGACTCCTGATCGACTCACAAGCCATGCAAACCCTCTGGCAGCAGAACTACGACCCCGCCGGCAACATCTGGCTCTCGGCGCTGGTCGCACTCATTCCCATCATCTTTTTCTTCCTGGCGCTGACCAAGCTGCGTCTGAAGGGCTGGCTGGCCGGCACCATCACGGTGGTGCTGGCACTGGCCGTCGCGCTGGTGTTCTTCAAGATGCCGCTGAGCGCGGCGCTGGCGTCCGCGGTCTATGGCTTCTTCTACGGCCTGTGGCCAATCGCCTGGATCATCGTGGCCGCGGTGTTCCTGTACAAGATTTCGGTCAAGACGGGGCAGTTCGACGTGATCCGCTCGTCCATCCTGACCGTGACGCCCGACCAGCGCCTGCAGCTCATCCTGGTGGGCTTTTGCTTCGGCGCCTTCCTGGAGGGCGCGGCCGGCTTTGGCGCGCCGGTGGCCATCACCGCGGCGCTGCTCGTCGGCCTGGGCTTCAAGCCGCTGTACGCGGCCGGCCTGTGCCTGATCGCCAACACCGCACCTGTGGCGTTTGGCGCGATGGGCATCCCGATCATCGTCGCCGGCCAGGTGTCGGGCATCGACCCCTTCGTCGTCGGCCAGATGGCCGGGCGCCAGCTGCCGTTCATGACCATCGTCGTGCTGTTCTGGCTGATGGCCATCATGGACGGCTGGCGCGGCGTGCGCGAGACCTGGCCTGCAGTGCTCGTCGGCGGCGGCAGCTTCGCGGTGACGCAGTACCTGACGGCCAACCACATCGGGCCGGAGCTGCCGGACATCACCTCGTCCATCGTCTCGCTGATCGCGCTGACCGCCTTCCTGAAGGTCTGGAAGCCGCGCCACGTCTTCCGCTTCGAAAACGCCAACGCCAGCCACCCCGCCGATCCGCAAGCCGCCGCACCGCAGCAGCGCCTGACCGCGGGCGCCATCATCGGCGCGTGGTCGCCCTTCATCATCCTGACCATCATGGTGACGATCTGGAGCATCAAGCCGTTCAAGGCGCTGTTCGCCGCCGGCGGCCCGCTGGCGCCCACCATCATCAACATCCCCGTGCCCGCGCTGCACAACCTGGTCGAGAAGATGCCCCCCGTGGTGGCCTCCGCTGTGCCCTATGGTGCGGTCTATACCTTCAACTGGCTGCTGGCCACCGGCACGGCCATCCTGATCGCGGCCATCATCACCGTCGTGCTCACGCGCCTGTCGCCGGCCAAGGCCGTCGCCACGCTGGGCGAGACCTTCAAGGAGCTGGCCGTGCCGATCTACTCCATCGGCATGGTGCTGGCGTTCGCCTTCATCGCCAACTACTCGGGCCTGTCGGCCACGCTGGCCCTGGCGCTGGCGCACACCGGCCAGGCGTTCACTTTCTTCTCGCCCTTCCTGGGCTGGATCGGCGTGTTCCTGACCGGCTCGGACACTTCTGCCAACGCCCTGTTCGCCGCGCTGCAGGCCACTACCGCGCACCAGCTGGGCCTGCCCGAGGTACTCACCGTGGCCGCCAATACCACAGGCGGCGTGACCGGCAAGATGATCTCGCCGCAGTCGATCGCGATTGCCTGCGCGGCCGTCGGCCTGGCGGGCAAGGAGTCCGACCTGTTCCGCTTCACGGTCAAGCACAGCCTGGCGTTCGCGGCCATCATCGGCATCATCACGACGCTGCAGGCCCACGTGTTCCCCTGGATGATTCCGGGTCACTGACAGCAACGGAGAGCCCGCCATGCGCCTGGCCGACCACGTGCTCGACAAGCTGCTGACGCTGGTGCAGACGCTGCAGCTGCGCCCCGGCCAGCGCCTGCCCGCCGAGCGCCGGCTGGCCGAGCAGCTGGGCGTGTCGCGCACCTCGGTGCGCGAGGCCATCCAGAAGCTCATCAGCCAGGGCGTGCTGGCGGCGCGCCGCGGCGACGGCACCTACCTGCAGGCACCGGCCACGGCCCAGTGGCTGCAGGGTGCGGTCGCCCCGCTGGTCGGCCTGATGAACGCCGACCCGCACTACCGCTACGACGTGCTGGAGGCGCGCCAGGCGCTGGAGGCGAGCACCGCTGCGCTGGCCGCCCAGCGCGCCACGCCCGAGGACAAGGCCCGCATCCGCCAGCAGTTCGACATCATGCTGCGCCACCAGCAGGACGGCGACGCCGAGCAGGCCGCGCGCGCCGACGCGCAGTTTCACCTGGCGATCGCCGAGGCCTCGCACAACCTGGTGCTGGTGCAGGTCATGCACAGCCTGTTCAGCGTCGTGCTGTCCACCGTCGAGCGCAACCGCAGCGCGATGTTCCGCCTGAGCGCGCCGTCCACGCAGCATGCGCTGACCGAGCAGCACGCCGCGCTGATGCAGGCCATCGACGACGGCGACGCGACGCGCGCGCGCCAGTGCATTGCCGCGCACCTGGACTACGTGCACGCCAGCATCCAGCGCCTGGACGAAGACCTGGCCCGGCGCGAGCGCGCCCAGCGCCTGCACCACGAGCCCGCGCTGGCGCCCGCCCACCTTCCCGAATCGACCCGACAAGAGTCCACACCATGATCATTTCCTCCAGCGCCGACTACCGCAAGGCGGCGCAGCAATTCCTGCCGCCCTTTCTGTTTCACTACATCGACGGCGGCGCCTACGCCGAGCAGACGCTCAGGCGCAACGTCGACGACCTGGCCGCCGTGGCGCTGCGCCAGCGCGTGCTCAAGAACATGAGCCAGCTCGACACCAGCATCGAACTGTTCGGCGAGAAACTGTCCATTCCGGTGGCGCTGTCGCCCGTCGGCCTCACCGGCATGTACCGCCGCCGCGGCGAGGTGCAGGCCGCACGCGCGGCCGACCAGTTCGGCGTGCCGTTCACCATGTCCAGCGTCTCGGTCTGCCCGATCGAGGAGGTGGTGCCCACAATCCGCCGCCCGATGTGGTTCCAGCTCTACGTGCTGAAAGACCGCGGCTTCATGCAGAACGTGCTCGAACGCGCCCAGGCCGCCGGCTGCAGCACGCTGGTGTTCACCGTCGACATGCCGGTGCCCGGCGCGCGCTACCGCGACGCGCACTCGGGCATGAGCGGCCCCAACGCCGCAATGCGCCGCTATCTGCAGGCGGTCACGCACCCGCGCTGGGCGCTGGACGTGGGCCTGCTCGGGCGCCCGCACGACCTGGGCAACATCTCCACCTACCGTGGCAGTCCCACGGGGCTGGAGGACTACATGGGCTACCTGGGCGCCAACTTCGACCCGTCGATCTCGTGGAAGGATCTGGAGTGGATCCGCACCTTCTGGAAGGGCGCGATGGTCATCAAGGGCATTCTCGATCCCGAGGACGCCCGTGACGCGGTGCGCTTTGGCGCCGACGGCATCATCGTCTCCAACCACGGCGGGCGTCAGCTCGACGGCGTGCTGTCCTCGGCGCGCGCGCTGCCGGCGATTGCCGACGCCGTGAAAGGCCAGATCAAGATTCTGGCCGACTCGGGCGTGCGCAACGGCCTGGACGTGGTGCGCGCGCTGGCCCTGGGCGCGGACTGCACCATGATCGGCCGCGCCTACATCTACGCGCTGGCCGCCGCCGGCGAGGCAGGTGTCAAGCACCTGCTGGAGTTGCTGGAGAAGGAAATGCGCGTGGCGATGACGCTGACCAGCGTCGCCAAGGTGGCCGACATCACCGGCGACATGCTGGTGCGCGAGGCCTGACCCACCCCTCGCGGCGTGCGGCGGTGTTCAATCGCGCAGCGCCAGCGCCGTCCCCAGGGCCATGAACAGCCCGCCGCACACGCGGTTGAAGCCCCGGCCCACGCGCGCCAGCCAGCGGCGCACGCGCTGCGCGGCGCTGGCCAGCACGAACTCGGTCGCCACCTCGGTGGCGACGAAGGTGGCCGCCAGCAGCGCGAACTGCCACGCCAGGCTGCGCTGCGGGTCGATGAAATGCGGCAAAAACGCGCTGAAGAACAACACCGCCTTGGGATTGGCCAGCGCCGACAGCGCGCCCTGGCGCAGCAGCTGTGCGCCGCTGCGCTGCACGGCGTCCGCGTGCAGGTCCAGGTCGAGCGCCGGCGCGCGCCACAGCTGCCAGCCCAGCCACACCAGGTAGGCGCCGCCGGCCCACTTGAGCAGCGCCAGCCACACGAGCGACGCCTTGATCAGCGCGCCAATGCCGAACAGCGACAGGCCGATGACCACGACAAAGCCCAGCGCGCCACCGGCAATCGTGTACAGCGTGCGTGCACGCCCGTACAGCGCGCCGTGCGTCAGCGCCAGCAGCCCATTGGGCCCGGGCGACAGCGACAGGCCGACGCAGGCGGCCAGATACAGCAACCAGGTTTGCAGCGCCATGCGTAGAGCTCCTTGGCAAACGGTGCGGCGGCGCGCGGGCTGCCTGCGCTCACGCCGCGAAGGCGTAGTCGATGGTCAGCGGCGCATGGTCGCTGAACTTCTCGTCCTTGTAGACCTGCGCCCGGCGCGCCAGCTCGGCCAGCGCGGGCGTTGCCAGGTGGTAGTCCAGCCGCCACCCGACGTTGTTGGCATAGGCCTGGCCGCGGTTGCTCCACCAGGTGTAGGCCTCGCCGGTGGTGTCCGGGTGCAGGCTGCGGTAGACGTCGACCAGGCCGCCGCCCGCCTCGCGCGGGCCCAGCAACTGCGTCATCCAGGCGCGCTCCTCGGGCAGAAAGCCGCTGTTCTTCTGGTTGCCGCGCCAGTTCTTCAGGTCGATCTGCTGGTGGGCGATGTTGATGTCGCCGCACAGGATGAAGTCGCGCTGGGCCACCAGCGCCAGCAGGTGCGGGTGAACCAGGTCGAGAAAGCGGTACTTGGCCTGCTGGCGCTCGTCGCCCGAACTGCCGCTGGGAAAGTAGGCGCTGATGATCGAGCGCTTGCGCGTGGGCGTGTCAAAGCGCAGCTCGACATAGCGCCCCTCGGCATCGAACTCGGCGTCGCCCAGGCCGACGATCACGTCGCTGGGCTCCTGGCGGGTGTAGACGCCGACGCCCGAATAGCCCTTCTTCTCGGCAAAGTGGAAATAGCCCTGCAGGCCGGCCAGCTGCTCGAAGCGCCCCGCAAGGTCGGAGGCCTGGGCCTTGAGCTCCTGCACGCAAATACAATCCGGCCGGTGTGCGGCAATCCAGGCCTCGACGCCTTTGCTGGTCGCCGAGCGGATGCCGTTGAGGTTGAGCGTAGTCAGACGAAAAGAGGAATTTCCCATGGGTGATCAGGCAGTGCAGGCAGGCGGCGCACAAGGCGCACTGGCGCAGGACTTCGTCCGCTTCGCGGTACAGGCCGGCGTGCTGCGTTTTGGTGAGTTCAAGACCAAGGCCGGGCGCATGAGCCCGTATTTCTTCAATGCCGGGCTGTTCGACGATGGCGCCAAGCTGGGGCGGCTGGCGCAATTCTATGCACAGGCGCTGCTGGCCAGCGGCATTGCCTTCGACATGGTCTTCGGCCCCGCCTACAAGGGCATTCCGCTGGCGGCCACCGTCGCCGTCGAGCTGGCGCGCCTGGGCCACAACGTGCCGTTTGCCTACAACCGCAAGGAAGCCAAGGATCACGGCGAGGGCGGCACGCTGGTGGGTGCGCCCCTGGCGGGCCGCGTGCTGATCATCGACGACGTGATGAGCGCCGGCACCGCCGCGCGCGAGTCGATTGCGCTGATCCGCGCCGCCGGCGCCACGCCGCACGCAATGGCGATTGCGCTGGATCGCCAGGAAAAGGCGACCGAGAACGGCCGCGACGTCGACCACAGCGCGGTGCAGTACGTGCGCGGCACGCTGGGCATGCAGGTCTGTGCGATTGCCCGCCTTGCCGACTTGCTACAGTACCTGTCGGCCAGCGAAGGCGGCCAGCAGATGAGCGAACACCACGCACGCGTGCTGGCCTATCGCCAGCGCTACGGCGTGGAAGACTGAAACACGAAAGCAGAGACAAGGCATGCGAGGAGGCACGACGGGCAAGGCGGGCACCATGGCGCTGACACTGGCGCTGCTGTGCCCGGCGCTGGCCTGGCCCCAGCCGGCGCAGCGCGGCAACGAGGTCTACACCTGCACCGACCGCCACGGCCGGCGCATCACCTCCGACCGCCCGATCGCCGAATGCGCCGACCGCGAGCAGCGCGTACTCGACCACACCGGCACCGAACGC
This sequence comes from Comamonas faecalis, assembly GCF_039538025.1. Lineage (NCBI taxonomy): Bacteria > Pseudomonadati > Pseudomonadota > Betaproteobacteria > Burkholderiales > Comamonadaceae > Comamonas > Comamonas faecalis. The sequence continues at coordinate 649 of NZ_BAABBP010000043.1, read as the reverse complement.
AGGCGCATCGGCCCGACGCTGACCGAGAACGAGCGCGCCGAGCGCGAGCGCCAGCAGCGCGAACGCGCCCGCGAGCTGGCGCGCCTGGCCGAGCAGCGCCACCGCGAGCGCGTGCTGGTCGCGCGCTACCCCGACGCGCTGGCGCACCAGCAGGAACGCCAGTCGGCGCTGGAGCAGGTCAATGCGGTGATCGAGGTGGCAACGCGCCGCATCACGCAGCTGCGCGCCGAGCGCCGCAAGCTCGACAGCGAGCTGGAGTTCTACCCGGACGGCCTGACGCAGGCGCCCGACAAACTGCGCCGCGCCTACGCCGACAACGACCGCGACACCGCCGAGCAGCAGCGTTTCATCGCCACGCAGGAGCAGGAGAAGCAGCGCATCAACGAGCGCTTCGACGCCGAGCTGGCCGAGCTGCGCCGCCTGTGGGCCGAGCGCAGCGGCGAGCCGGCATCACCAACCGAAGGTAGCGGGCGCTGATCTGCCCCGCCCTTTCCGCTTCTCCAATGAACAAGGGCTCCCGTGGGAGCAATGCCGGTAAGTTAAGCCAAGACCCTTCTGGGCCTTGGCTGTTTGGTTTGTACAGTACGGGGCTGATGAACTGAACTGGCCGAATTGGCCATTGATAGCCGATGCTGCTGCAAACGTACCT
>NZ_BAABBP010000042.1:0-25153 GCF_039538025.1 Comamonas faecalis | reverse complement strand
ACGCCGATTGGGGGCATCCCTCCCGCAGAAGCTGAGGCAAACTACTGGCGGCAACTCGCCGTCAGCAACACCTCGACAGAGGTGTCAACTTAAACCAATCAGCCTCCTTGAAACCCGGGGCGGTTCACGGACTCACCGCTGGGCGTGACGTAGCCGCGCAGCACGCGGTCGAATGCGCTTGCATCGAAAACATCCTGCCCATCGTCCAGGCGAACGAACTCATCGAGCGCCCGGATCACATGATCACGGGGCAGATCTGCCTGAACTTGGCGGGCCTGCAAAATCACACCGCCGCGTGACCATGCAGGATCAGCCAGAACAGAAGATGTATTGACGGCTGGCGCACGTGCCCACGCGCGCCCAACAAACACCGGGGCAAAATCATGCGTCCCGGCGACGCGCAGGTCGCCGAGATGCCAGAGATGCTGTGGCGTGAGGCATGGGCGGCTGGCACGTCGCCGATCTTCGATGCCCACCATGCGTGCCAGATCGGTCAGCCATCGTTCGATCTGGATACCGCACAGTGCGATCTCGTTCAAGGGCTGCACCACAGTGCGCCCATCCAGCGGACTGCGATAGCGGTAGCAGCCCGCATCGGGATCGGCCTCGATCTCGACCTCGCATTCAGAGTCGAGGAACGGGGCCATGACATGCGTGAGATGACCCTCGTCGGTGATCCAGCCCCGCTGCAGGAGCTGAGAACGGTCACGTCCGAACGTTGTGGCCAGCACTGGTGTATCCAGGCTCGACAGCCTGTCGATGGCGGTGAAGAAGCGTAGATGCAATGACATCGTCGACGCTCCCTCAGAATTCGCTCAAGACGCCGAGGCGAATCAACTGCTCCAGTACGCGCTTGCGGTCGTCCTCGGTCTTACTCTTGTCGTTCAGGCCGTTGGGGGCTGTGATCTGGACGGCGACGTTGTGCGCCTTGCGGTGGGGCTGTGTCGCCATGCGCATCACCAGCTTCACCTGTACCAGTGCGTACTGGCTCAGATCTTCGGCGCTGTAATCCTCGTAGGCGACCTGATAGACGTTGCGGCTGTCACGCCGATCGCGGGTGATCTCCATCTTGCTCGCCAGCTGCCGAGCGACGGTCTTGCCGCCAAGCTCGAGCAACTGTTCAAAGGGCTTGGCCACCTTGATCTGAAGAATGTCGATGCGCTCGATGTCCGCGATGCGATCCTGCTCCAGCCGCTTGAGCATGGCCGAGGTCGAGAACCCGAGCAGATCGAATTGACGCATCGGCATGTCGTCAATCGCGCCCTCGTGCGCCAGCGCCACGTCGCGGAAGATGGTGGCAAGCTCCCGGCGCTTTTCCCGGTCTTCGCAGAACACTGTCAGCGCCCCGGTTGCCGGTTCCCAGGAAAAGCGTGCCGACATGGCAGCTGGTTCCTCGTGGTCGACCACTTGGCCGTCTTCCACCTGCCGGTAATGCGCCGTAGAACCATTGAAGGTTGCGCACAGCGTGTGCAGCTGTGTCAGCGGCTCGTCGTCGGCATCTTCATCGTCATCGCGCTGTGCGTGGGACAAGCCGCACCGCACAAACTGCTCGATCAGGATTTGCTCTTTCGGCACATGCGGGAACAGCTCTGCAATCCGTGTGCGAAGTGCTTCCTGGATGTCATCGCCATTTTTCGGCTCCACGCCCTTGGGGCCAAGGTAGTGGCTGGAGAAGTGCTCGCTTTTCCACTGGCGGTGCATCACCTGTTCGTGCTCCGCGTGATCGAAGCGCGCTTCGCGGCGTGCTCCAGCCTCGGGAAACTCCTGCAGGAGATAGAGGTGCAATGCGCGGCTATGGCGGTCGCTGGGCATTGCGAGCACGGTGGCATCGTCTTCGCGCCTGGCGTCGAGCACCGCCTGAACAGCTTGAGCGCCGTAGTCATCGCTGAGCAGGATCACTCGTTCGACGGCATCCTCGAGGCGCAGGCGGATGGCAGCATCCAGTTTGGCCACGCAGTGGAAAAATGCCTGACGGGATTCGACCGGCAGTTTTCCTTTCGAGGCATCGGCCAATGCCTGAAGTTCCGGCAACGCATCGCCGCTGGCCAGTTCAAGCAGGCGCACCACCAGCGCCGGACGCTTGACCTTGCGCAGCAGATCGACGAAATGCTCCATTCCGGGCAGGATGGCAGGGCCATCATCTGACCGTTGCTCGCGCGCCCGCTTCGGTGACGACTTCGGGTTGACCGCTTTCTCCTGCTGGGCGGTGGTGGTGTGACCGGTAGGCATAGGCAGACTCCTTCGTAAAGTGCGCGATTGCGCGAGTTGTTAACTGCGAGATTCAAAAAATGCCGACGCGAGGTCGGCGCGGATGGGATGGTGATGATCAGCGCACGGCGTTCTCCGGGCGGATCAGGCCGTAGCGTTGCAGGCGCACCTGCACAAAGCGTGGATTGACGCCAAAACGCAGGGCCAGCGCACGTTGCAGCAATTCCATGTCGGCGGCGTCGCTGGCGGCGAGTTGCATGCTGGTGCCGGGAATCTCCGGATCAAGCGACGGGCCACGATGAATGCTGACGTTGTATTCCGATGCCAGCTCCTCAGCTGCCGTGCTCAAGAGCTTGCGCGGCACCAGCAGCGAGCCCATGAATTCGTTGGCACGCAGCTCGGCAAAATGCACTTCCGTCGCCATTGCTGCTGATGGGGCTGTAGGTACTTTTGCCAAGTGCTCGCTGTCCGGCGTGGTGGTGCGGTAGGCGCGCTGCACGACTGGCTCCAGGGCATCGAACAGTCCTGGGCCTTTGCCGCCGTCCATGATCCAGCCTGGGGCATCGAACACAGCGTGGCCGAGTTCATGTGCCAGCGTGCTCAGAGCCAGCAGCTCACTGAGTTTTTCGCCGACGGGCGACACGCACACCATCGCGGTGTCTGGTGCGTAGGGGTCATACTCGCAGATGCCGAAAACGTGGTTGCCATCCTCGTCATGCACCTCGCAATCAGTGCTGACCTCGAGCGCGAAGTCGATACCGTTGATCTTCAAACGGTCGATCTGGCGCAGCGTGTCGAAGGCAATGGCATCAACACCGCTTCCCACCAGTTGCTGGCGGGCGAGTGCTGCGATGGCTTCGATCTCAACGTGCTTGATGAATTTGGGGCGCTTGCGGTCGCAATGCCGGTAGTCGAGGGTCAGAACCGGCATTCACTTTTTCTCCGTGACTTCCCGGCGGTACATCCGCACCACGTTGCCCACATCCTCACGCATATCCGGCGGCAGGCGACTGGCTTCGACAAAGGCGTCGTCCGGGTCGATGCCCAAGATCTCTGCTGCCTTGCGGATCAGCTCGTCCTTGGGCGGTTTTTCCATATCGCGTTCGATGCGGGACCAGTAGGCAGGCGAAATCTCAAGCTGACGCGCGAACTCGTTCATCTGGATGTTCTTCTCTTCGCGCTTTTTGCGAATGAAGGCTCCGAAAGGCATGGTCGTTTCCTAGTTGCGTGATTAGTTAATGCCTGGAGCGTACTGCGAGAAGTTCCGCCTGTCAACTGTTTAGTTAACGCGAAAGTTTTTGCCGCCGATTACCCGGAATTGCCATCCGCTTCGGACGATCAGGCTCACTATTTCTGACGGTTGCAATTCCTCGGAGCCGTCATGAAGAACATCGAACTCGCATCTCCCACGGAGATGAGCGCCAGCGCCCGTGCTGGCGAAATCGCCGCCATCCTTGCGGCTGCCATCGTCCGCACCCTTGCTGCGGATGAGCCAAAACAGAGAGCCAATTCGACAAGGGGAGGCCTTGGCTTCCTGCCCGACCAGCGCGTTCATACAACCCCCTATCAAGAGGAGAAGTTGTGATGAACGAGAAACAAGCTTCCGTCGCCGCACGTATCGCGGAGCTGGCCTGCCTGCCGATGTCCGAGCTTTGGACCGTATGGGATCGGTATTTCCCGCGCCGCCCGGACTACCCCAACCGCACGCACGTCGAGTCCCGGATCGCCTACAAGCTGCAGGAGGAGGCCTTCGGTGGCCTTGCGCCCGAGACCAAGCAGCGCCTAGAAGCCATCGGCGCAAAACACTCCAAGATCAAGCTGCGGGCCAAGCCGCGCGAGTTCGATTTCGCGCCGGGCACGATCCTGCTGCGCGAATGGGGCGAGCGCGAGCACCGGGTGACGGTCACCGCCGAGGGGCTGTTCGAGTACCAGGGGCGCAACTTCAAGAGCCTGACGGCGGTGGCCCGCCACATCACCGGCGCGCACTGGTCGGGGCCGCTGTTCTTTGGCCTGAGCAAGGGAGGTGCCCGATGAGCGAGATCGCCAGCACCAAGGCTCGCAAGCGCTGCGCCGTCTACTGTCGGGTGTCCTCGGATGAACGGCTTGACCAGGAGTTCAACTCCATCGACGCCCAAAAGGAGGCGGGCCACGCCTACGTCGCCAGCCAGCGATCCGAGGGTTGGATTCCGGTGGCCGACGACTACGACGACCCTGGCTTCTCAGGCGGCAACACGGATCGGCCCGGGCTGAAACGTCTGATGGCGGACATTGAGCGCGGCCAGATTGACATCGTCGTGGTCTACAAGATCGACCGCCTGACGCGCAGCTTGGCCGACTTCTCCAAGATGGTCGAAGTGTTCGAGCGCCACGAGGTGTCCTTCGTGTCAGTCACCCAGCAGTTCAATACCACCACCTCGATGGGTCGGCTGATGCTCAACGTCCTGCTGTCCTTTGCCCAGTTTGAGCGCGAGGTCACTGGCGAGCGCATCCGCGACAAGATCGCCGCCGCCAAACGCAAGGGGATGTGGATGGGCGGTGTCCCGCCCCTGGGCTACGACGTCGACAACCGCCTCCTGGTCATCAACGAGGCGGAGGCGGCTGTGGTGCGCCGTATCTTCGAGGAGATGCTGACCATCGGCTCTCCGACCCAGATCGCCGTCAATCTCACCGCCGACGGCATCACAACCAAGGCCTGGACGACGCAGGAGGGCCAGACCCGCAACGGCACGCGCATCGACAAAAAGTACCTGCACAAGCTGCTGCGCAACCGCATCTACCTGGGCGAGTTGTCGCACAAGGGGAACTGGTACTCCGGCGCTCACCTGCCGATCATCGACCGGGAACTGTGGGACAAGGTTCACGCGGTGCTGGCCAGGGATGGGCACGCCCGGTCGGTGGAAACCAAGATCCGGTCGCGCACCGACGCCTTGCTGCGTGGCCTGCTGTACGCGCCCTCGGGCGAACGGATGTACCCAACCTACTCACGCAAGAACGGGCGCAAGTACCACTACTACGTGTCCAAGTCGGAAAGCCGGTTCGGGGCACCGGGCAAGAGCTACGAACGCCTGCCTGCACCGGAGATTGAGGCGGCAGTGGTGGCCCAAATCCGCACGGTGCTGACCAGCCCAGAATCCATCGCATCGGTGGTGCGCCACATCCAGCGCAACGGCGGACAGGTCGATGAAGCCACCACGGTGATGGCGATGGGACGGCTCAACGACGTGTGGGATCAGTTGTTCCCGGTCGAGCGCCATCGCATCGCCAACCTGATGATCGAGCGCATCGACCTCGTCCACGTCGGCGAGGTGCAGGGTATCAAGGTGAAGTGGCGGGAACTGGGGTGGGACGCCCTGATCGGTGAATTCGCCCCGAGAGGGATCGGCGTAGAACTGGTGGAGGTCGAGGCCTGATGGACGACACACTGGAAACCTTCGTGCCCCTACAGTTCAAGCGCAAGAAAGGAAAACTGCTGGTCGACGGAAGGGAATCCGCGCACGACGTCCGCATCATTGAGGCGGTCGCTCGCGCAACGTACTGGCACTCCCTGCTCGACTCGGGGGTCTTCAAGAACGTAGTCGAAATCGCCCGGCTCGAAGACTTGATGCCGACGACGGTTGGCCGCTTGCTGCGGCTGGCACGACTTGCTCCGGACATCGTCGAGCAGTTGATGCTGGGTTGCCAGCCACGGCGACTCACGCTGTTGTGGCTGATGCGCAACGACATTCCGGCCCTCTGGTGTGAGCAGCGCCAGCTGCTTGAGCGATTCAGGTAGGAGGCGTCATGTCAAAGAAGCACTACGGAAAGCAGACCGGACGCCCCATCACCCACGAGCTTCCGACACCGGCAGGCGGCGTGCGGCTGGAGACCTTCGTGCCCTGGACGCTGGTGAAACGGGGGTTGAAAAAACAGGTGATCACGCCGTTGGACGCACCGCAGGAATTCCTGTCCGAGGCCACCCGGGTGCGCGAAGTGCGGGCGACGACGCAGGACACCGCGCTGATGCGGGCGCTCGGGCTGGCACACCATTGGCAACGCCTGCTGGACGAGCAGCGGGCGACATCGGTGGCCGAGATCGCCGAGGCCGAGGGCATGGACGTGACGCAGGTGCGCCGGGTCATGCGGCTGACCCTGTTGGCCCCCGAGGTCGTGGAACGGCTGGCGGGCTCGCCCCACGCGGTGCTGGAGAAGGTGATGCGCCGCCCCTGGCCCAACGGATGGGGTGACCAGATGCGGCTGCTCGCGCCACCCACCTGACCACGCCGAGCCCAGCACCAGCAACCGCCTACGGGCGGTTTTTTTGCGCCCGCTTCGTGCTCGGTCGCCACCGCTACAGGAGTCGCCAAGCACAACCAGTCGCCCGCAAACCCGCGCCAGCACTGGGAGTGGCCTCAAGAACGCTCGCGAGACCACCAGAGAAAACCGAGAGCAGAGAGGCGTCGGCGAGGGTGAAAACGCAGGAGTTGGAGGGGTGGCGCTCGCGAGGCCATGCCCGGAATCCGCGCCAACACTGGGGAAAACGGGCGAAAAAAAACCAACCGAGAGTGGTTGGTTTTTTGAATAGTGGTGGCCTGGGACGGAATCGAACCGCCGACACAAGGATTTTCAATCCTCTGCTCTACCGACTGAGCTACCGGGCCAGAATTTGAAATTATATAAGGAAAAAGGGGCTTTCCGGGAAAGGGCGGCAAATTCAGCCGTTGCGCTTGCGCCCCAGTTCCACGCCCAACTGGCGCAGCTTGCGGTACAGGTGGGTGCGCTCCAGGCCGGTTTTCTCGGCCACGCGCGTCATCGACCCGCCTTCGCGAACCAGGTGGAATTCGAAGTAGGCCTTCTCGAACGCGTCGCGCGCTTCGCGCAGCGGCCGATCCAGGTCGAAGTCCTGGTGCGACTGCGGACCATCGTCGAGCGCCACGTCGATACCGGCAGGAGCGGCGCCCTGCAGCGCGTCACCTGGCACGGCTGGCACGCCCGGTGCGCCTCCTGCCGCGCCACGCGGTGCCGTCTTGGCGTCGTGTGCGGCGCTGCGTGCCAGGCCCTGCTCGACGGCCTTGAGCAGTTTTTGCAGCGTGATGGGTTTTTCCAGAAAGGACTGCGCGCCGATGCGCGTGGCCTCGACGGCGGTGTCGATCGTCGCGTGGCCGCTCATCATGATCACCGGCATGGTGAGCTGGCCAGCCGTCGCCCATTCCTTGAGCAGCGAGACGCCGTCGGTGTCGGGCATCCAGATGTCCAGCAGTACCAAGTCATAGTGGTGACTCTGGCGTGCCGCGCGAGCCTGCATGGCATTTTCGGCAAGGTCCACGGTGTGGCCCTCGTCGTTGAGAATTTCGGACAACAGATCCCGGATACCCAGTTCGTCGTCCACAACCAAGATATTTGCCATGTATTGCTATGCGCCGGTGCGTCGCCGGCTTTCCATTGTCAAATCACATTCCCCCTGCCTCTTGAGGTGCAAATGATAGCGACACTTGCGCCCCCTTCACCTGCCCGTCCTCGATCCGGTTGACCAAATCGATGCGCGCACCGTGTTCGTCGGCAATTTTCTTGACCACGGCCAGGCCCAGGCCGGTGCCCTTGGGCTTGGTCGTGACATAGGGCTCGAACGCGCGCTGCAGTATCTGCTCCGGAAAACCCGTTCCCTGGTCGCTGATGGTCAGCTGCACGCGCCGCGTCGCCGGGTTCCAGCGCGTGGCGATCTGCACCGCGGCGGCGCCGTCCTGTCCCGCTCGCTGGGCCGTCGCGTCCTGCGCGTTCTGCAGCAGGTTGTGCACCACCTGGCGCAGTTGCTGGGCGTCGCCCAGGATGGGCGGGCACTGGGCGTCAAGCTCGGCATGCACCGGCACCGCGGCGTTTTCTGTGCCATACAGCTGCAGCACGTCGCCCACCAGCGCGTTCAAATCCAGCGGCAGCAGCTGGGCCGCGGGCAGGCGCGCGTAGTCGCGAAATTCATTGACCAGGCGCTTCATCGCATCGACCTGGTCGACGATGGTCTTGACCGATTTGTCCAGGATGGCCTGCTCGGCGGGCGCCAGCTTGCCCTGCAGCTTGAGCGCCAGGCGCTCGGCCGACAACTGGATGGGTGTGAGCGGATTCTTGATTTCGTGCGCCAGACGGCGCGCCACCTCGCCCCAGGCCTGGGTGCGCTGCGCGGAGATGATTTCGGAGATGTCGTCGAACACCAGCAGCAGCGTGCCGTCGCCCAGCGGCGCGCCGCGCGCCAGCACACTGGTGCCCTGCGCGGCCACGCCGCCGCCGGCGCCATGCAGCTCGAAGGGCTGTTGCCAGTGGTCGGGGCCGTGGTGGTCACGCTCGGCCAGCAGCGCGTCGAACTGCTGCGCCACTTCCTGGGCGAAGGCCTGCATGCCCGGCATCTGCGACAACGCACTGCCCCGATAGGCGGCTACGGGTGCGCGCAGGATGCGCGTGGCGCCAGGGTTGCACGAGACGATGGCGCCCTGCGCATCGAGCACGATGACGCCTGCGCTCAGGTTGTCCAGGATGGTCTGCAGGCCGGCGCGCGCGGTGTCGAGCTGCGCCATGCTGTGCTCGGCGGCCGAGCGCGCGTCGGCCAGCTGTTGCGTCATCGACGCAAACGCCCGCGTCAGCCCGCCCAGCTCGTCGCGGCTGTGCACCACCGCCTTGGGCGAGAGGTTGCCCAGCGCGACCTCGCGCACGCCCTCGGCCAGCAGAAGCAGCGGGCGCACCAGCTGGTTGCCCAGCACGACGGCAAGCAGCACCGCGGCAAACACCGCCAGAAAGAGGCTGAGCGTGAGCGTGCCGATGTACATGCGGCGCAGGCCGGCACGAGCCAGCGCCCGCTCCTGGTATTCACGGTTGGCTTCCTGCACCGCAATCGCGTTGCCCACCAGCACCGGGGGCAGCGGCAGCGTGGCCTCGACCAGCCGCGGCTGGCCGAGCAGCCCCACGCCGGAGCTGGGCACCTCCACCAGCGCGCGCACCCGGGCGTTGTCGGCGGCTGCGGGGTCGGCCACATCGTCCAACCCCTCGATCTGGTAAGTGATGCGCTGCTCGCGCGCCTGGCGCAGCTGCTGCATGCTGGGGCGCTGCGGGTTGAGCGTGAAGCGCGACTGCCCGGCGCTTGCCAGCGGCTGGCCACTGGCGCTCCACAGCACCATGTCGGTCGCGCCCAACTGGTCGCGCATGCGTTCGAGCACCAGGCCCGCCGCCGCATCGGGCACCTGCGCCAGCTGGCTGCTGGCGGTGCGCGTCTGGTTGGCCAGATCGCTGGCGATGGTGTCGAGCGTGACACGCGCCAGGTTCACGCCGGCGCCCAGCGCCCCCTCGACCTTGACGTCGAACCAGCTCTCGATCGAGCGCGAGACGAACTGGTAGGACACGACGTAGACCAGCACGCCGGGGACGACGCCGACCAGCGCAAAAATGGCCGCCAGCTTGACCAGCAGCCGGCTGCCGAAGCGCCCGCGCTTCAGGCGCACCGCCAGCCGCAGAGCGCCCCAAGTCAGCGCCGCCAGCAGCACCAGGGCCACCAGCGCATTGACGCCCAGCAGCCACAGGAAGTTGCGCTCGTAGATGGCTCGATTGTTGGTCGCCAGCGTCAGCAGAAACATCAGCACGACGGCGATGGCGCACATCAGCGCCAGCCCCATGCCCACGGCCCAGCGCACGCTGCGCGCGCGCACCGCGGCGCGGCGTGCCGAGCCCGCGGCGCGCCGCGCGTCTTGCGCCGTCACGGCTGCGCCTCGCCTTGCACGGGCAGCTCCTCGACAGTGGGAGCGGCCGGCTCCCCCGCCAGCCCGTCTTGCGACAGCGGCGCCGGCTCCGCCAAAGGGGGCAGCGGCTGCACCTGCGCCAGCTGCACGTTCCAGCGCGATCGGCCCACGGCGCTGATGTGCATCAGCCGCGGCAGCTGCGACATGTCCAGGCTGAACTGGAAACGCACCTCGCCATCCTGCGCGCCGTCCAGCTCATCGGCGTCGGCGATCTTCCAGCGCGCGATGCGCTGCATCGCGTCCACCGCCTCGGACAGGTCGTCAAAGCCCTGCCCCAGCGCCATACCCAGGCCGCCGGCGGGCAGCGGCTGCGTCGACTGCATCAGCCGCCAGCGCCGCGTCAGCGGCTGGTAGCTCAGGCGCAGGTGGCGCGTGGCATGCGCCAGCACCTTGTCGGACCAGTACCAGCGCTTGTGCACCACCTGGGCATCGGCAATGAAGTGCATCGCAATGCCCTTGGCCAGCGCATCCTTGACCAGGTCGGGCAATTGCAGCTGCAGCGCAGCGTCCAGGTACAAGCCGTGGGCATCGCGGCGCAGTTGCAGTTGCACAACCTCGCCATGGGTCTGCGCCAGCGCCGACGCGCCTGCACACAGCAGCAGCACCGCGCACACCAGCGCCGCGGCGGCGCGGCGCAGGCCGGGCAGCAAGGGCCGCACGTGCGTGTCAGCCCTTGTGCAGCAGTGCATAGAAGAAACCGTCGTGCTCACCCGCACCATTGTCCGGGACGCCCGCGTCCGCCGGCCCGCTTCGGGGCAACAAATGCCCGGGCGATGGCAGCATGCGCGCGTCCGTGTGGCGCGCAACAAACGCCTGCACCTGGTCACTGCCCTCGCTGCGAAACACCGAGCAGGTGCAGTACAGCAACCGCCCGCCGGGAGCCAGCAGGGGCCACAGCGCCTCCAGCAGCCGCTCCTGCTGAGCGGCCAGCTGGGCGATGTCGGACTCGCGGCGCAGCCAGCGCACGTCGGGGTGGCGGCGCACGATGCCCGATGCGGTGCACGGCGCATCCAGCAGGATGGCGTCGAATAGCTGGTTACCCGCCTGCGGAAACCACTGCCGGGGCTGCCCGGCGTCGGCCACCAACACCTGCGCCCGGGCCGGGTCGAGCAGGCCCAGGCGCTGCAGCGTCTGGTCGATGCGCCGCGCGCGCTGGGGGTCGACCTCCAGCGCCGTCACATGCCAGGGCGCGCCCTGCGCCACAGCGCATTCCAGCAGATGCGCCGTCTTGCCGCCCGGGGCGGCGCAGGCGTCCAGCAGGCGCAGCGGGCGCTGCGCGTCCAGCCCCTGCAGCAGCAGCGGCGCGGCAAGCTGGGCCGCGCCGTCCTGCACGCTGACCACGCCCTCGTTCCAGCCCGGCAGCTGCGTGACCGGCAGCGGGCGGTGCAGCGCAACACCCGAGCTTCCTACTGCGTCGGCCGCGATGCCCGCGTCCTGCAGGCGCTGCAAATACCGCTGCTGTGTGCCGCGGTGCACGGCCACGCGCAACACCATCGGCGGCTGGGCGTTGTTGGCACGCAGAATGTCCTGCCATTGCTGCGGCCAGTCGCTGCGCAGGCGCTCGATCCACCAGGCGGGGTGGTTCCAGCGCGCCACCGGGTCGGCGTCGGTGGCCTGCACCAGGGCCGCGCCGTCGCGCAGAAAGCGGCGCAGGCAGGCGTTGACGAAGCCCGACTGCCCGCGCATGGCCGGGCTGCGCTTGGCCGCCTCGACCGCCTGGCTGACCAGGGTGTGCGGCGGATAGGGCGCGGCCTGCGCATCCCACACCAGCGCCAGCGCGGTGCACAGCAGTGCGTCGACCGCGGGTGCCGGCGCGCGCTGCGCCAGTTGCGTGCGCAGCGCCTGCGCGCGGCCGAGCTGGCGCAGGGTCTGAAACAACAGGGCCCGCACGCCCGGGCGCAGCGGCGCGTCGGTGTGCTCCAGCACCCGCGTGGTCGACTGCCCCGCGCGCACCGCCTGCAGCGCGGCGGCGCTGGCCTGCAGCAGGCGCCACAGCGCCGGCGCGTGGCCCGCGTGGTCGCCCGCAGCCGGCGCCGACTCGCGTGCTGCGGCGTACGACGGTCGAGACGATGGTTGCACGCTCACAGCGCCTGCCCCCGCTTCATGCCGAACAGCCAGGCCAGCACGCTGGCCGGGAACTGGGTAATGGACTGGTTGTACTGCGCCACCGCCTGGTTGAACTGCTGACGCGACATGCTGGCCAGCGCCTGTTGCTGCATGCAGCGCTGCAGCCAGGGGCGCACTTCGTGCTCCAGGTTCTGCCACTGCGCGTCGTCCAGCTGCGCAATGCGCGCCGACCACGCGGCCCAGGCCGCGTCCAGCGCCTGCAGGCCGGCGGCGACTGCGGACGCTGCATCGCGCTCAAGCGGGCGAGCGCGCAGCACCTGCAGCGACGCGTGCAGCTGCACCGTCGCCGCCTGTAACGCCCGGTAGTCGTGGCTGGCCGCCAGCGGCGCCGGCGGCAGCGCATGGGGATCTTCCAGCTGCGCAAGATATTGCTGCACGAAGGCGTCCATGCCGCCAAAAGCCTGCAGCGCGGCGGCGCGCAGCCGCACCAGGCGGTTGTAGGCACCAACGGCCCACAGCAGCAACAAGGTGATGAGAAGCGCGCTGGTCAAGGTGGTCACGCCCGCCATTGTCGATGCAAATCCGGGTGCCCATCCTCTCGCGCGGCCTGCGCGCACCGGGATTTTTGTGCGCAAAAAAATCCCGCCCTGCCTGTCGGCGGGGCGGGAGGGTCGTGGGCCAGCGCCCGGTACGGGCGCTGGCAACGGCATCGCGGTCAAATACCCAGCGGCGCGTCGTCGGAGGCTGCGTCGGACGTCTGCTCGGCCTCGGCCAGCTCGGCGGCCTCGGCCTCGGCGATGGCGTGACGCTCGGCCTCGTCCATGGCGTCCTTGGCCTTGCGTGCCTGGTGGTAGGCCAGACCCGTGCCCGCCGGGATCAGGCGGCCGACGATGACGTTCTCCTTGAGGCCACGCAGCTCGTCGCGCTTGCCCATGATGGCCGCCTCGGTCAGCACGCGGGTCGTTTCCTGGAAGGACGCGGCCGAGATGAACGAGTCGGTCGACAGCGACGCCTTGGTGATGCCCAGCAACACGTTGGAGTAGGTCGCCGGGATCTTGCCTTCCTTGAGCATCGCCTCGTTGGTGTTGAGGATCTCTGAGCGCTCGACCTGCTCGCCCTGGATGTAGGTCGTCTCGCCCGGGTTCTCGACCACGACGCGGCGCAGCATCTGGCGCACGATCACCTCGATGTGTTTGTCGTTGATCTTCACGCCCTGCAGGCGGTAGACGTCCTGCACCTCGTCAACGATGTAGCGCGCGAGTTCCTCGATGCCCAGCAGGCGCAGGATGTCCTGTGGATCGGCCGGGCCGTCGACGACCAGCTCGCCCTTGTTGACCACCTGGCCCTCGTGCACCAGCATGTTCTTTTCCTTGGGCACCAGTTCGTCCCAGACATGGCCGTCCGGGTCGGTGATCTGCAGACGCACCTTGCCCTTGGTCTCCTTGCCGAACGAGATCGTGCCGGTCATCTCGGCCAGCATGCCCTTGTCCTTCGGAGAGCGGGCCTCGAACAGCTCTGCCACACGCGGCAGACCGCCGGTGATGTCACGCGTCTTCTGGCCTTCGACCGGGATGCGCGCCAGCACCTCGCCGGGACCGACGTCCTGGCCGTCGCGCACCTGGATCAGCGCGCCGACCTGGAAGCCGATGGCCACCGCATGGTCGGTGCCGGGGATCTTGACTTCCTTGCCCTCGGCGTCGATCAGCTTGACCAGCGGACGCACCACCTTGGCCGAGCCGCGGCGCTTGGGGTCGATCACCACCAGCGTGGACAGGCCGGTGACGTCGTCCACCTGCTTGGCAACCGTCAGGCCTTCTTCGATGTTCTCGAACTTCACCTGGCCTGCGTACTCGGTGATGATGGGGCGCGTCAACGGGTCCCAGTTCGCCAGGATGGTGCCGGCCTTGACCTGCTGGTCGGCCTTGATGGTCAGCGTGGCGCCGTAGGGCACCTTGTGGCGCTCGCGCTCGCGGCCGTGCTCGTCCTGGATGACGATCTCGCCCGAACGCGCGATCACCACCAGCTCGCCGCGGGTGTTGGTCACGTAGCGCATCGTGGCGTTGAAGCCGATGATGCCGTTGCTCTTGGCCTCGACGCTGGACGCCACCGCCGCGCGCGACGCCGCACCACCGATGTGGAAGGTGCGCATGGTCAGCTGCGTGCCGGGCTCGCCGATGGACTGGGCGGCGATCACGCCCACGGCCTCGCCGAGGTTGATCAGGCCGCCTCGGCCCAGGTCGCGGCCATAGCAGTTGCAGCACAGGCCGAAGCGCGTCTCGCAGGTCAGCGCGGTGCGCACCTTGACCTCGTCGACGCCCGCCGCCTCCAGAGTGTCGATCACGTCTTCGTTGAGCAGCGTGCCCGCGGCCACGACGACGGCGCGCGTCTCGGGATGCAGCACGTCCTCGGCCGCGACGCGGCCCAGGATGCGCTCGCGCAGCGACTCGATGACCTCGCCGCCCTCGACCACGGCGCGCATCAGCGCACCGTTGGAGGTGCCGCAGTCTTCTTCGGTCACGACCAGATCCTGCGTCACGTCGACCAGGCGGCGCGTCAGATAGCCGGAGTTGGCCGTCTTCAGCGCCGTGTCGGCCAGGCCCTTGCGGGCGCCGTGCGTGGAGATGAAGTACTGCAGAACGTTCAGGCCTTCACGGAAGTTGGCCGTGATCGGCGTCTCGATGATGGAGCCGTCGGGCTTGGCCATCAGGCCGCGCATGCCGGCCAGCTGGCGGATCTGCGCCGCGCTACCACGGGCGCCCGAGTCGGCCATCATGTAGATGGAGTTGAACGACTCCTGATCCACCTCGTTGCCGTGGCGGTCGATGGTCTTTTCCTTGGCCAGCTGGGCCATCATGACCTTGGAGACCTCGTCGCCGGCCTTGCCCCAGATGTCGACCACCTTGTTGTAGCGCTCACCGGACGTCACCAGGCCCGAGACGTACTGCTGCTCGATCTCCTTGACCTCGGCCTCGGCACGGCCCAGGATTTCGGCCTTTTGCGGCGGCACCAGCATGTCGTCGATGGCGATCGAGATGCCGGCGTGCGTGGCCAGGCGGAAGCCGTTTTGCAGCAGCTTGTCGGCAAACACCACGGTTTCCTTCAGGCCGCACTGGCGGAACGACGCGTTGATCAGGCGCGAGATTTCCTTCTTCTTCAGCGCCTTGTTCAGGTTGCTGAACGCCAGGCCCTTGGGCAGGATCTCGGACAGCAGCGCGCGGCCCACGGTGGTGTCGACCAGGTTCACCACCGGCTGCCACTCGCCCTGGGCGTCGCGGCTCCACTCCTTCAGGCGCACGCTGATCTTGGTGGTCAGCTCGGTCTCGCCAGCGTCCAGCGCGCGCTGCACCTCGGCCAGGTCGGCGAAGATCATGCCCTCGCCCTTGCCGTTGATGCGCTCGCGCGTGGCGTGGTACAGGCCCAGCACCACGTCCTGCGACGGCACGATGGACGGCTCGCCCGAAGCCGGGAACAGCACGTTGTTGGAAGCCAGCATCAGCGTGCGCGCTTCCAGCTGCGCCTCCACCGACAGCGGCACGTGCACGGCCATCTGGTCACCGTCGAAGTCGGCGTTGAACGCAGCGCAGACCAGCGGGTGCAGCTGAATGGCCTTGCCCTCGATCAGGATGGGCTCGAACGCCTGGATGCCCAGGCGGTGCAGCGTCGGCGCGCGGTTGAGCATCACCGGGTGCTCGCGGATCACCTCTTCCAGGATGTCCCACACCACGGGCGTGCCGGCCTCGACCTCTTTCTTCGCGGCCTTGATGGTCGTGGCGATGCCCATGGCCTCCAGGCGCGAGAAGATGAAGGGCTTGAAGAGTTCGAGCGCCATCAGCTTGGGCAGGCCGCACTGGTGCAGCTTGAGCTGCGGGCCCACGGTGATGACCGAGCGGCCCGAGTAGTCGACGCGCTTGCCCAGCAGGTTCTGACGGAAGCGCCCGCCCTTGCCCTTGATCATGTCGGCCAGCGACTTGAGCGCGCGCTTGTTGGCGCCCGTCATCGCCTTGCCGCGGCGGCCGTTGTCCAGCAGGCTGTCGACAGCCTCCTGCAGCATGCGCTTTTCGTTGCGCGCGATGATCTCGGGCGCCTTGAGCTCGAGCAGGCGGCGCAGGCGCGAGTTGCGGTTGATCACGCGGCGGTACAGGTCGTTCAGGTCGGACGTGGCAAAGCGGCCACCATCGAGCGGCACCAGCGGACGCAGATCCGGCGGCAGCACCGGCAGCACTTCCATGATCATCCACTCGGGCTTGATGCCCGACTTCTTGAACGCTTCGAGCACCTTCAGGCGCTTGGCGTTCTTCTTGACCTTGACTTCGGAGCCGGTCAGGTCGCCGCGCAGGCGCTCGATCTCGATGTCCAGGTCTATGCCTTCGAGCAAATCCTTGACGCCTTCGGCGCCCATCTTGGCCTCGAACTCGTCGGCGTGCTCGGCGCGCTGCTTGTCGTACTCGTCCTCGCTCATGATCGAGAACTTCTTGAGCGGCGTCATGCCCGGGTCGGTCACGACATAGGCCTCGAAATACAGCACGCGCTCGATGTCGCGCAGCGTCATGTCGAGCACCAGGCCCAGACGCGACGGCAGCGACTTGAGGAACCAGATGTGCGCGCAGGGCGCGGCCAGGTCGATGTGGCCCATGCGCTCGCGGCGCACCTTGGTCTGCGTGACTTCGACGCCGCACTTCTCGCAGATCACGCCGCGGTGCTTGAGGCGCTTGTACTTGCCGCACAGACACTCGTAGTCCTTCACGGGGCCAAAAATCTTGGCGCAGAACAGGCCGTCGCGCTCGGGCTTGAAGGTGCGGTAGTTGATGGTCTCGGGCTTTTTCACCTCGCCGAAGGACCAGGAACGGATCTTCTCGGGCGACGCCAGGCCGATCTTGATGGCATCGAAATGCTCATCAGGCGTGAATTGCTTGAACAGGTCGAGTAGCGATTTCATATGAACCTATCCTTATCAGATTAAGAACGCTCGAGTTCGATGTCGAGGCCCAGGGAGCGGATTTCCTTGACCAGCACGTTGAACGACTCGGGCATGCCGGCCTCGATCGCGTGCTCGCCCTTGACGATGCTCTCGTAGACCTTGGTACGGCCCTGCACGTCGTCGGACTTCACGGTGAGCATTTCCTGCAGCACGTAGGCGGCGCCGTAGGCCTCCAGCGCCCACACTTCCATCTCGCCGAAACGCTGGCCGCCGAACTGCGCCTTGCCGCCCAGCGGTTGCTGCGTGACCAGCGAGTACGGGCCGGTGGAGCGCGCGTGCATCTTGTCGTCGACCAGGTGGTGCAGCTTCAGGTAGTGCATGTAGCCAATCGTCGTCGGGCGCTCGAAGCGCTCGCCGGTGCGACCGTCGTACAGATAGGCCTGGGTGCGCGTATCGGTCAGCCCCTTGGCCTGGGCGATGTCGTCCGGATAGGCCAGCTTGAGCATGTCCTTGATCTCGGCCTCCGACGCGCCGTCGAACACCGGCGATGCAAACGGCACGCCGGTGGTCAGCTCCTGCGCCATCGCCAGCAAGGCGCCGTCGTCCAGCTGCGCCAGGTCTTCCTTGTGGCCGCGCGCGTTGTAGATTTCTTCGAGGAACTTGCGCACCTCTGCCGCCTTGGCCTCGCGCTGCAGCATGTCGCCGATGCGCTGGCCCAGGCCCTTGCCGGCCCAGCCCAGGTGAACCTCCAGCACCTGGCCGATGTTCATGCGCGACGGCACGCCCAGCGGGTTGAGCACGATGTCGGCAGGCGTGCCGTCGGCCATGTAGGGCATGTCCTCGACCGGAACGATCTTCGACACCACGCCCTTGTTGCCGTGACGGCCGGCCATCTTGTCGCCCGGCTGCAGGCGGCGCTTGACGGCGAGATACACCTTGACCATCTTGAGCACGCCTGCGGGCAGCTCGTCGCCCTGGGTGAGCTTCTTGCGCTTCTCTTCGAAGGCCAGGTCGAAGTCGTGGCGCGTTGCCTCCATCGCGTTCTTCATCGATTCGAGCTGCGCGGCGACCGCGTCGTCGGCCGGGCGGATGTCGAACCAGTGGAACTTCTCGATTCCGTCCAGGTACTCCTTGTCGATCGCCGTACCCTTGGCCAGCTTCTTGGGGCCGCCATTGGCCACCTTACCGACGAGCAGCTTCTCGATACGGTCGTAGGCGTCGGCCTCGACGATGCGCAGCTGGTCGTTCAGGTCCAGGCGGAAGCGCTTCAATTCATCGTCGATGATCTGCTGCGCGCGCTTGTCGCGCTGGATGCCTTCGCGGGTGAAGACCTGCACGTCGATCACCGTGCCCTGCGAACCCTGGCTCACGCGCAGCGAGGTGTCCTTCACGTCGGACGCCTTCTCGCCGAAGATCGCGCGCAGCAGCTTTTCCTCGGGCGTCAGCGTGGTCTCGCCCTTGGGCGTGACCTTGCCGACCAGCGTGTCGCCGGGCAGCACTTCGGCGCCGACGTAGATGATGCCGGAGTCGTCCAGGCGGTTCAGTTGCTGCTCGGACAGATTGGGAATGTCGCGCGTGATTTCTTCGGCGCCCAGCTTGGTGTCGCGCGCCATTACCACCAGTTCCTCGATGTGGACGTTGGTGTAGCGGTCGTCGGCCACCACCTTCTCGGAGATCAGGATCGAGTCCTCGAAGTTGTAGCCGTTCCAGGGCATGAAGGCGATCAGCATGTTCTGGCCGATCGCGATCTCGCCCAGGTCGGTCGAGGCGCCGTCGGCAATCACGTCACCCTTGGCCAGCACGTCGCCGCGCTGCACGATGGGGCGCTGGTGGATGTTGGTACTCTGGTTGGAGCGCTGGTACTTGATGAGGTTGTAGATGTCCACGCCCACCTCGCCGGCCACGGCCTCGGCGTCGTGCACGCGCACCACGATGCGGGTGGCGTCGACGTAGTCGACCACGCCGCCGCGGCGCGCCGTCACCACGGTGCCCGAGTCGACGGCAGCCACGCGCTCGATGCCGGTGCCGACCAGCGGCTTCTCGGGGCGCAGCACCGGAACGGCCTGGCGCGACATGTTGGCGCCCATCAGCGCGCGGTTGGCGTCGTCGTGCTCCAGGAAGGGCACGAGAGACGCGGCCACCGATACGATCTGCGCCGGCGACACATCCATGTACTGCACGCGGTCGGCGCTGACCAGCGTCGACTCGCCCTCCTCGCGCGCCGACACCAGGTCGCCCGTCAGGCGCCCTTCGTCGTCCAGCGTGGCGTTGGCCTGGGCAATGATGTACTTGCCCTCCTCGATGGCCGACAGGTAATCGATCTGGTCGGTCACCTTGCCATCGACCACGCGGCGGTATGGCGTCTCGATGAAGCCGTACTCGTTCAGGCGGGCATACAACGCCAGCGAGTTGATCAGGCCGATGTTCGGGCCTTCCGGCGTTTCGATCGGGCAGACGCGGCCGTAGTGGGTGACGTGCACGTCGCGCACCTCGAAGCCGGCGCGCTCGCGCGTCAGACCGCCCGGGCCCAGAGCCGAGACGCGGCGCTTGTGCGTGATCTCGGCCAGCGGGTTGGTCTGGTCCATGAACTGCGACAGCTGCGAGGCACCGAAGAACTCCTTGAGCGCCGCCGAGATCGGCTTGGAGTTGATCAGGTCGTGCGGCATCAGCGGGTCGTTCTCGGCCTGGCCGAGGCGCTCCTTGACTGCCTTCTCGATACGCGCCAGGCCAGTGCGGTACTGGTTTTCAGCCAGCTCGCCCACGCAGCGCACGCGCCGGTTGCCCAGGTGGTCGATATCGTCGACCTGGCCCTTGCCGTTGCGCAGATCGACCAGGATCTTGACCACGGCCAGGATGTCGTCGTTGGACAGCACCATCGGCCCGGTCGCCTCATCGCGGCCGATCTTGGCGTTGAACTTCATGCGGCCCACGCGCGACAGGTCGTAGGTGTCGGGGTTGTAGAACAGGCGCTGGAACAGGGCCTGCACCGCGTCCTCGGTCGGCGGCTCGCCGGGGCGCATCATGCGGTAGATGGCCACGCGGGCGGCAAACTCGTCGGCCGTCTCGTCCATGCGCAGCGTCTGCGAGATGTAGGCACCCTGATCCAGCTCGTTGGTGTGAATGCACTGCAGCTCCTGCACGCCGGCGGTGCGCAGCTTCTTGAGCAAGGCCTCGGTCAGCTCCTCGTTGGCCTTGGCAATGATCTCGCCGGTGTCGCCGTCGACGATGTTGCGCGCGACGACGCGGCCGATCAGGAAATCCTCGGGCACGCTGATGTGCGTCGTGCCCGATTGCTCGAGCTCGCGCGTGTGGCGCGCGGTGATGCGCTTGTCCTTGGCAACGATGACTTTGCCCGACTTGTCGGTGATGTCAAAGCGCGCCACCTCGCCCTTGAGACGGTCGGCGACGAACTCCATCTGCGCGCCCGCATCCATCAGGCGGAAATTGTCGTTGACGAAGAAGTGCGCCAGGATCTGCTCGGGATTCAGGCCAATGGCCTTGAGCAGGATGGTGACCGGCATCTTGCGGCGGCGGTCGACGCGGAAGAACAGGATGTCCTTGGGGTCGAACTCGAAATCGAGCCACGAGCCGCGGTAGGGGATGATGCGTGCCGAGAACAGCAGCTTGCCCGAGCTGTGGGTCTTGCCCTTGTCGTGCTCGAAGAACACGCCGGGGCTGCGGTGCAACTGGCTGACGATGACGCGCTCGGTGCCGTTGATGATGAATGAGCCCTTGTCGGTCATCAGGGGCACCTCGCCCATGTAGACCTCCTGCTCCTTCACCTCCTTGACCACCTTGTTCTGGCTGGTCGAGGACTCACGGTCATAGATGATGAGCTGCACCTTGGCTCGCACCGCCGACGCGAAGGTCAGGCCGCGCGTCTGGCACTCGCGCACGTCGAACGCGGGCTTGGCCAGGTTGTACTCGACGAATTTCATTTCGACGTAGCCGTTGTGCGAGACAATCGGAAACGCCGAGTTGAACGCCGCCTGCAAGCCTTCGACCACACGCTTTTTCGGGGGGGTCTGCGCCTGCAGGAACGCCGTATAGGCATCGCGCTGCATCTGCAGCAGGTAGGGCACGTTGAGCACGCTATCGCGAGTACCGAAACTCTTGCGAATGCGCTTGCGCTCGGTATAGCTGTACGTGGATGTTTGGGCCATGAGATCTCCGGGCAAAGACATGGATGGGTGATCTTCGACGACTGCCTCCCCTTCAGGAGAGGCAACAACTTGGCGGTTGGCCACTACCAACCATGGCGGACGGCGATGCATTGCACATCACCCGGACCAAGGCGTCTTCCGTTGTCGGACGGGTACAGAAGACACTAGAAAACCGATGCGTTGGGCTGCCGGGCTGCGCGTTGCGCGCAAGCGGCCCAAACCGGCTTTCTGGTGCGCTCTGGTATGGGCAAACCCATAAGCACCAAAGGCTGGAGGCCTTTTTAAGGCCCCCAGCCCATCAAAACGGAGCCAATTACTTGAGCTCGGCCTTGGCGCCGGCGTCCACCAGCTTCTTGACGGCAGCTTCGGCGTCGGCCTTGGCCACGCCTTCCTTGACGTTCTTTGGCGCGCCGTCGACCAGATCCTTGGCTTCCTTCAGGCCCAGACCGGTGATTTCACGCACTGCCTTGATGACCGACACCTTGTTGGCGCCGGCTTCGGTCAGCACCACGTCGAACTCGGTCTTCTCTTCGGCAGCAGCAGCGCCACCCGCGCCCGCGCCGCCTGCGGCCGGAGCGGCCATGGCGGCAGCGCTCACGCCAAACTTTTCTTCAATGGCCTTGACCAGGTCATTGAGCTCCAGAACCGTCATGCCGTCCAGCGCGGTCAGAAATGCGTCTTTATCGAATGCCATTTTGATTTCCTCAAACAATTGGTTGGTTGATGCTCAAGCGGTACGCGCCGTTCAGGCGGCAACCGCCTCGCCTTCGCCTTTTTGCGCCGCCAGCGCGCCCAGCACCACGGCGGTGCGGGAGATCGGCGACATCAGCAAGCCACACAGCTGGGCCAGCAGCACTTCCTTGGAAGGGATGTTGGCCAGCTCTTTAACGCCGTTCACGTCCAGGGCCTTGCCCGCGAAGGCGCCGCCGCGAATGACCAGCTTGTCGTTGGTCTTCGCGAAATCGGCCACCACCTTGGCGGCGGCCACAGCGTCTTCGGAGAAGCCGTAGATCAGGGGGCCGGTCATCTGGTCTGCCACCACGTCAAACTGGCCGCCAGCCACAGCACGGCGGGCCAGGGTGTTCTTCAGAACACTCAGGCTCACACCCTTGCTGCGTGCATCGGAACGCAGTTTGGTCATGTCGGCGACCGTGATGCCACGGTATTCCGCGATCACGAGCGTTTGAGCTTTAGCGGCGAGGCTGGTCACTTCATTGATGACCGCTTCTTTCTCACTGCGATTCAGACTCAAGGTCTACTCCTTCGTATGCGCATCGGGGAAAACTCCCTTTTGCGCGCTCTTGGGTTTTACAGCGACCAACTGTGAAGGAAAATTTCCATCGGCAGCGGGATCGCCATCTGCGTTGGCACCTGTGGAATTAAGAGCCCCCAGCGGGCTCGCCAACGGTCTTGGATGGCCTGGCAAGAAAATGAATCCTCACAAGCCCACCACTGAAGCCTGGCACCCATTCAGGTGCCAGGCTTCAAATTTCATGCCATCAAGCCACTGCGATGGATTGGGTATCGACGCGAACGCCCAGGCCCATCGTCGACGACAGCGCCACCTTGCGCAGATACAGGCCCTTGCTGGTTGCGGGTTTGGACTTGTTCAGCGCCTCGATCAGCGCTGCCAGGTTGCCCTGCAACTTGTCGTTGTCGAACGAGCGACGGCCGATCGTGCTGTGGATGATGCCGGCCTTGTCGACGCGGAATTGCACCTGACCAGCCTTGGCGTTTTTCACCGCGGTAGCCACGTCGGGCGTCACGGTGCCGACCTTGGGGTTGGGCATCAGGCCGCGCGGGCCCAGGATCTGGCCCAACTGGCCGACCACGCGCATTGCGTCGGGAGCGGCGATCACCACGTCAAACGGCATGTCGCCGGCCTTGACCTGAGCTGCCAGGTCGTCCATGCCAACGATGTCGGCACCAGCAGCCTTGGCCTCTTCGGCCTTGGCGCCTTGCGCAAACACGGCCACGCGGGTCGTCTTGCCCGTGCCATGAGGCAGAACCACCGCGCCGCGCACGACCTGGTCGGACTTCTTGGCGTCGACGCCCAGTTGTACGGCCACGTCGATGGACTCATCGAACTTGGCGGTCGCCGTGTCCTTGACCAGGACGACGGCTTCGGCAAACGGATACAGGCGGGTGCTTTCGACCTTGCCCTGCAGTGCTTTTTGCTTTTTGGTCAATTTCGCCATGTCACAGACCCTCCACCGTCACGCCCATCGAACGGGCAGAGCCAGCCAGCGTACGCACGGCGGCGTCCACGTCGGCGGCGTTCATGTCCTTGAGCTTGGTCTTGGCAATCTCTTCCAGCTGCTCGCGGGTGATCTTGCCGACCTTGGCCGCCTTCGCGTTGGAAGAGCCCTTGTCCAGCTTGATGGCCTTCTTGATCAGCACGGTCGCCGGCGGCGTCTTGATGATGAAGGTAAAGCTCTTGTCTGCAAACGCCGTAATCACGACGGGCAGCGGCAGGCCGGGCTCGACACCCTGGGTCTGCGCATTGAACGCCTTGCAGAACTCCATGATATTCAGACCGCGCTGACCCAGCGCCGGACCGATAGGAGGAGAGGGATTGGCCTTACCAGCTGGCACTTGCAGCTTGATGAAGCCGACGATTTTTTTCGCCATGGATAGCTCCTTGCGGGTTGTAACGCCCCATGCTGTGCGCATGCAGGCTCCCCGGGGTTGATGACTCATTCGGACAAGCCGCGCCGAGCCGAAAAGCGCATTATTGTATTTGCGATTGCAACATCGCGCAGAGCGCGTTGCCCACCAAGGGCCAATGCTCAGGTTTTTTCGACCTGTGCGAACTCCAGTTCGACGGGGGTGGAGCGGCCGAAAATCATGACGGACACACGCAGGCGGCTCTTCTCGTAGTTCACCTCTTCCACCGAGCCATTGAAATCGGTGAACGGGCCATCCTTGACGCGCACCAGCTCACCCACCATGAATTCGACCTTGTGGCGCGGCTTGTCGGTGCCCTGTTCCATTTGCTCGACGATCTTCTGCACCTCGGCCTCGGAAATCGGCGCCGGGCGGTTCTTGGCCCCGCCGACGAAGCCGGTCACCTTGCTGGTGTGCTTGACCAGATGCCAGGTATCGTCATCCATCACCATCTCGACGAAGACATAGCCTGGGAACAGACGGCGCTCGGTCGTCTTGCGCTGGCCATTCTTCATCTCGACCACTTCTTCGGTCGGCACGAGGATGCGGCCAAACTTGGTATTCATGCCCGCGCGGTTGATACGCTCGGTGATGTTACGCTCGACCGCCTTCTCCATCCCCGAATAGGCATGGACGATGTACCACTGCATGGCGGAACCCGCCTCCTGCTCCTGTCCACCCGGCGTGTTTACTTGTTGAGCATCCACCATTACTTCCTCCAACCCAGGATCAGGTCGTAGAACAACCACTCCAGGGTTTTGTCCGACAACCACAGAAACAAGGCCATCACCACAGCAAACGCACAGACATAGCCCGTCATCTGCAGGGTCTCCTTGCGTGTGGGCCAGACGACCTTCTTAACTTCACGCCAGGAATCGCGCGAAAACCCGATCAGCTGACGACCCTGATCCGACACCAGGAAAACCGCCACTGCAGCCAACAGCCCCACCAACAGTACCGACCACTGCACCAGCGGGCCACGCGCTCCAAGATAATAAAAACCGACGATCGCCCCCACCAGCAGCGCAATGGCAAGGGAAAATTTCACCTTGTCAGCGCCGGTGACGACTGTTTCAACCTGCGATGTAGCCATAATTCCGAATATTTCCGTGCCCAATCAAGACACCAAAGCCCGCCAAGGCTGGCGGGCTGTTCAAACCACTAAAAAGTGGCAGGGGCAGTAGGAATCGAACCTACAACCTTCGGTTTTGGAGACCGACGCTCTGCCAATTGAGCTATACCCCTAAATTCGATTACTCGATGATCTTTGCCACCACGCCGGCGCCGACGGTACGGCCGCCCTCGCGGATGGCAAAGCGCAGGCCTTCTTCCATGGCGATGGGGGCGATCAGCTTGACGGTGATCGACACGTTGTCGCC
>NZ_BAABBP010000041.1:0-25313 GCF_039538025.1 Comamonas faecalis | reverse complement strand
GGGCATATGAAGATGGACGGCAGATTAGCCCGGAACCCGCTCAAGGGCCAGTTGGGAGATGCCATCCATGCGGTCATGTGCGGCGCAGGCCATAACCTGCGTCTGATCCTGGCCGCACTGCGGCTTTATTGCGCCCGCTTCGGGCTGTCGATGCAGGCTGTCATTGCTGTGCTGCTCGCCGCTTCGCATGAGCACCAGCCTGCCGGCAGTTGAAAACGGAATTGTTCAGGGCGGACTACTGGGCTTGCGTAATTCTCAATCCGCAGGATAGAGCCCGGTCGGCGTAGCCGATGTGCCCAAATGCTTGGACAACCACTGGACGATTGATTGATACGATTTATAGGACATTATCTCCCCCATCCCGAGATAATAGTTTCAATCGATTTATCCACATAATAAAACCCCGTTTTTCCAGGGCGTGGATAACCGTCCAGGTACATATAACTGGCGCCACGCGGCTGGCCGTTGTCGGATCGCGGAGGGGCAGATACCGCAGGGGCAGGAGGGACGGGCGAGAGTAGGTGGCGCGGGCGCGCTGGTGGCGCTACGCCCTCAGCAGAGGGCACGCTGCGCGACGGAGCGAGGACATGGGGCGTCGCCCCATACCCCGGATCACCCCCTACGAGCCAGGGCGCGGCGCTGCTGCCGGGTGAGCTGGGGTTCTGCGGGAGCTGGGGGAGCGGCCGGGGTGGCTGCGGGGACGAGGACGGCTGCGGGGGCCGTATCGGGGGCGACTGCTGCCCCCGAGGTGGCACCGCTGCCCGTTGTAGCTGCACCACATTGACCGCGTAGGTAAGCGTCCAGCGCAACGCAAACCAGGGCATTGAGACTGATTCCGACCCGTTCGCATCGGGTGCGGGCGTCTCGTTCCAGTTCGGGGGGTAGTCGGAGGGTTGTTGCCATAGTGATGGCATTTTGCCATCACTTTGACTGCAAGGTGATCTACTCCCCGTTTGTTTATCCCCGTGATTTCCCCGTGATTACCAGGGGGGGGAGTCGACACGTTCAGCGCTTGCGCGGGCTGCTGAAACTGTCGTGATGAAGGCCATGCTGTCAATGGTAGCGGCGCGAGCGCTTCGCGCCTACCCGATGCGTGCGCATCGGGGCCGGGCGCTGCCGCCCGGGCAGACGCTCCCCCGCCAAGCGGGGCCCCCTCTGCCCGGCCCTCAGCGCCCCGCGCCGTCAGTTCCCGGAACATTGCCGCCTGACGCACCAGCAATGACCACCAGGAACCATCGGTGCCGAGCAAGGGCCGGCCCTCTGGCGTGTAGAGCACGCCAGCCACGAAGCACCAGCCTGCCCAGGATGGCCCGGGCAGCTCCATGCGGTTGAGCAGGCGCAGCAGCCGATAGGCCGTGTACGGAATATCGTGCCGCCCGGTTTCCCAGTTATGTAAAGTCCGCTGGGTGATATGAAGATTCTTCGCGCAGGTGGCCTGATCCCAACCCAGATTGCGGTACATGGCCCGGAAGCT
This sequence comes from Comamonas faecalis, assembly GCF_039538025.1. NCBI lineage: Bacteria > Pseudomonadati > Pseudomonadota > Betaproteobacteria > Burkholderiales > Comamonadaceae > Comamonas > Comamonas faecalis. The sequence goes on along the minus strand of NZ_BAABBP010000041.1, from coordinate 23,839 downwards.
TTGGGCAAGCTGGGCGCGGGTTTCGGGGTCGTGGCGCTTCAGGCCCAGGCGCTGACGTGCTTGATACGATTTATATTATGTTAAATACTGAACATGATGGATAACTATCTTTCCTTCACGTCCCCAGGGTCGCGGTTGTGAGTTTAGGTGCCACTCGTATTTCCGCCGTGCTCACAGCACGGCGCGAAACGCGCTGTTGGTGGCGCTGGCCTGCTCCAGCCGGCGCGCAATGCTGCCGCAGACGAGGTCGCACAGCGCGTCCACCGATTCGTCCTTGAGGTGGTAGTAGACGGCCGTGCCGCGGCCTTCGCGCGTGACCATGCCTTGCTTGGTCATCAGCGACAGGTGGCGCGAGATGTTGGCCGCCGTGTAGCCGCAGGCCTGCGCAAGTTCGCCGACGTTGTGCTCACCGTTGCGCAGCAGGTTGAGGATGCGCAGCCGCGTCGGCTCGGCCAGTACCTGGAAATAGGCGGCCACTTGCTCCAATGCCTCGGGTGGCAGTTCCTTCATTGCGCTCTCCTGTGCTTGCGATGGATGCATGATACATTGTTGACTAATTAGCTGATTGGTTAAATAATCAATCACACAAGGTGAATGGGTTAAACAATGTTTTTCATGCGCTCCTCGTTGGCTCTGGTGTTTTTTCTTGGCGTGGCGGTGACAGCGTCCGCAGCATCTGTGGCTGCGAGCTCGGATGCTGCGTCGCTGGCCTATGTCGAAGTGACTGCATCCGGCCAGAGCAGCGACAGGAGCAGCGACGCCAAGGTCGAGGCGGTGCGTGAGACGCTGCTCGCGGCCCAGGTGCCGGGCGCCATCGTGGCGCTGGCGGTCAAGGCGGGTGACGTGGTGAAAGCCGGCCAGGAACTGGCACGCATCGACGCACGCATGGCCAGCCAGGGCGCCGCCGCCAGCAGCGCGCAGGTGGCCGCCGCCCAGGCCGGTCTGGACGTGGCGGCCAAGGAGTACGAACGCCAGAAGCAGCTGTTTGCCAAGCACTACATCAGCCAGGCCGCGCTTGACGGCGCCCAGGCCCAGTGGCGCGCGGCGCAGGCGCAGGTCAGCGCGCTGCAGGCCCAGGCCGGCGTGGCGGCAACGCAGACCGGGCTGCACAGCGTGCGTGCACCCTATTCGGCCATCGTCTCCAGCGTGCCCGTGAGTCTGGGCGACATGGCCATGCCGGGCCGGCCGCTGGTGTCCTTGTACGACCCCATGGCCCTGCGCGTGACGGCGCAGCTCACGCAGGCCCAGGCACGGCAACTGCGGGCAGGCGTGCAAGTGGAGATCCCAGGGCTGAGCGTGCAACGCCTGTCGATTGCAGCTTCCCAGGTGCAGGTGCTGCCCACGGCCGACCCCTTGAGCCACACCGTACCGGTGCGCGTGCAGCTGCCGACCGACCTGCAGGGCGCCACACCCGGCATGTTCGCCCGCCTGTGGTGGCAGGGCGATGCGCCGGACAGCCGCCAGCGTGTGCTGGTGCCGGCCCAGGCCATCGTGCGTCGTGCAGAAATGACGGGCGTCTACGTAGAAGGTGAAAACGGCAAACCGCAGCTGCGCCAGGTGCGCCTGGGCCTGCCCCAGGGCGCGATGGTGGAGGTGCTGAGCGGCCTGAACGCGGGCGACAAGGTGGCGCTCGAACCCCAGATGGCGGCAAAGGTGCGTTGAGATGAGCGAACCGCAAGCACCTTCCCTGGGCATCTCGGGCCGCATCGCCCAGGCCTTCCAGTCGGCGCAGATCACGCCGCTGCTGGCACTGCTCGCCCTGCTTTTGGGCCTGTTCGCCGTGCTGGTCACGCCGCGCGAGGAGGAGCCGCAGATCGACGTGACCATGGCCAACGTCATCGTGCCCTTCCCTGGCGCCCCGGTGGCCGACGTGGAGCAGATGATCGCCACGCCGGCCGAGCAGGTGCTCTCGCAAATGCTCGGCGTGGAGCATGTGACCAGCGTCTCGCATCCCGGCATGGCGGTGCTCACGGTGCAGTTCAAGGTGGGGGTGCAGCGCAACGACGCGCTGGTGCGCCTGCACGACACGCTGCGCAGCCACGCCGACTGGCTGCCGCGCGGCCTGGGCGCGATGGAGCCCATCATCCGCCCCAAGGGCATCGACGACGTGCCCGTGGTCACGCTGACGCTGTACAGCGACAACCCGGACACCGGCGCCTACGACCTGGAGCGCGTGGCGCACAGCATGGAGGCCGAGCTGATGCGTGTGGATGGCGCACGCACCGTGAGCACCATAGGCGGGCCGGGCCGCGCCGTGCGCGTGCAGCTCGACCCGGCGCGCATGGCCGGCCGCGGCGTGACGGTGGACGACATCCGCATGACGCTGCAGTCGGCCAACCAGGGCCTGCCCGTGGGCGAGCTGCTGCAGGGCAACCAGGCGATTGCCATCGAGGCTGGGCCTTTCCTGGCCCATGCGCAAGAGGTGGGCGAGCTGGTTGTCAGCAGCCGCGGCGGCAAGCCGGTGTTTTTGCAGGACGTGGCCCAGGTGGAGGATGGCCCCCTGCCTGCCCAGCGCTATGTCTGGCACGCCAATGTGAAGGGCGGCCAGGCCAGCGAGTACCCCGCCGTGACCCTGGCCGTGACCAAGAAGGCCGGCGCCAACGCCATAGCCGTGGCGCGCGCCGTGATGCAGCGCGCGCAAGACCTGCGCGGCACCGTGATTCCCGCCAGCGTGCAGGTGGCCGAGACGCGCGACTATGGCGCCACGGCCAACGACAAGGCGCAAAAGCTGATCCAGAAGCTGCTGTTTGCCACGGCCTCCGTCGTGGCCCTGGTGTTCCTGGCGCTGGGCCGGCGCGAGGCACTGATCGTCGGCGTGGCCGTGGGCCTGACGCTGGCGGCCACGCTGTTTGCCTCCTGGGCCTGGGGCTTCACGCTAAACCGCGTATCGCTGTTCGCGCTGATCTTCTCCATCGGCATCCTGGTGGATGACGCCATCGTGGTGGTCGAGAACATCCACCGCCACCAGGCGCTGCACCCCGAGAAGACGCTGACCGAGCTGATCCCCGGCGCGGTCGATGAGGTCGGCGGGCCGACCATACTGGCCACCTTCACGGTGATCGCCGCCTTGCTGCCCATGGCCTTCGTCACCGGGCTGATGGGGCCGTACATGGCGCCCATCCCCATCAATGCCAGCATGGGCATGCTGATCTCGCTGGCCGTGGCCTTCACCGTCACGCCCTGGCTGGCGCGGCTGTGGATGAAAAGCCATGGCGGCGCGGCACAGGAGCACACCGGCCTGGCGGCCAGGCTGGCGCCGCTGTTCACGCGCATCTTCACCCCGCTGCTGGGCGACACACGCGGACGGCGCAACCGCACGCTGCTGGGCCTGGCCGTGGCCGGCCTGATCGCGCTGTCGGTGCTGCTGCCGGTGATCGGCTGGGTGCAGCTGAAGATGCTGCCGTTCGACAACAAATCCGAGTTCCAGGTCATCGTCGACATGCCCGCCGGCACGCCGCCTGAAGCCACGGCCGCCGTGCTGCACGCGCTGGGCGCCTATTTGGCCACCGTGCCCGAGGTGACCGACTACCAGGCCTACGCCGGCACCGCCGGGCCCATCAACTTCAACGGCCTGGTGCGCCAGTACGACCTGCGCGCCGGCGGCAACGTGGGCGACATACAGATCAACCTGCTGGATAAGCACCTGCGCAAGGAGCAAAGCCACGCCATCGCCATGCGCGTGCGCCCTGCCCTGCAGCAGATCGGCCAGCGCATGGGCGCCAACGTGAAGGTGGTGGAGGTGCCGCCGGGCCCGCCCGTGCTCTCCCCCATCGTCGCCGAGATCTACGGGCCTGATGCCGCTGGCCGGCGCAAGGTGGCCCAGGACGTGCGCGCCGCGCTACAAAAAACGCAGGGCATCGTGGATCTGGACGATTCCTCGATCGCCGACGCGCCGCGCAAGCTGGTGCTGGTGGACAGGCGCAAGGCCGCGCTGATGGGCGTGCCGCAGACGGCCATCGTGACCGCCCTGCACGCGGGCCTGGCCGGCGAGAACGCCACCTGGCTGCGCGACGCCAGCAAATACCCCACGCCCGTGCTGCTGCAGCTGCCCGCCAACCAGCATGGCGACCTGGACGCGCTGCTGCAGCTGCCGGTGCGCACCAGCGCAGGCGCCACGGTGCCCATTCACGAGCTGGTGACGATCACCGACACACTGCGCGAGCAGCCCATCTACCACAAGGACTTGCTGCCGGTGAACCTAGTGGTGGCCGACATGGCCGGCAAGGTCGATAGCCCGCTGTACGGCATGTTCGACGCGCGCTCGGCCATCGCCCAGATTACCGCGCCCGACGGTGGCCAGATCGAGGAATATTTCATCCGCCAGCCGGCCGACCCCTACCGCGGCTACAGCCTGAAGTGGGACGGCGAGTGGCAGATCACCTACGAGACCTTCCGCGACATGGGCGCGGCCTATGGCGTGGGCCTGATCCTGATCTACCTGCTGGTGGTGGCGCACTTCGGCTCCTACCTCACGCCGCTGATCATCATGGCGCCGATACCGCTCACCATCATCGGCGTCATGCCCGGCCACGCGCTGCTGGGCGCGCAGTACACGGCCACCAGCATGATCGGCATGATTGCGCTGGCCGGCATCATCGTGCGCAACTCCATCCTGCTGGTGGACTTCATACGCCTGCAGGTGCGCGCCGGCATGGAGTTCAAGCAGGCCATCGTGCAGTCAGCCATCACGCGCGCCCAGCCCATCATGCTTACCGGACTGGCGGCCATGCTGGGGGCCTTCTTCATCCTGGACGACCCGATCTTCAACGGCCTGGCGATCTCGCTGATCTTCGGCATCGCCGTGTCCACCGTGCTCACGCTGGTGGTGATTCCCATCCTCTACTACATGGCCTACCGCGGCCGTGCCTTACCGCAGTAACTCGTTTCACTACAGGAGGTTTTCCATGTTCCCCAGCTACCAAGACATCATCCAGGCCACCAGCGCCGAGACCGCCAAGCTGCGTGCCGAGATGCCCGACACGCTCAAGGGCTTCACCGCCATGGCGCAGGCCGCGGGCAAGCCCGGCGTGCTCGACGCCAAGACCAAGGAGCTGATCGCGATGGCGCTGTCGGTCTCGGTGCGCTGCGACCCCTGCCTGGGCTACCACGCCAAGGCGCTGGTGAAGCTGGGCTGCACGCGCGAGGAGCTGGTCGAGATGCTGGCCATGGCCGTCTACATGGGCGGCGGGCCGTCGCTGATGTATGCCGCGCGCGCCAGCGCCGCCTACGACGAGTTCGCCGCGGCCAAGGCCGGCGCCGGCCCGGCGGCCTGAGCGGCAAGGCCTGCGCCATGCGATCGCTTCTGCGCCCCGTGATGCGCCCCGCGCTGCTGGCCGTGCTGGCGGCTGCGATGACCGCCCTGCCCGGCTGGGCGCGCGCCACCGATTTGCTGCAGGCCTGGCAGGCCGCCGAGCAGCACGAGCGCGAGCTGGCTGTGGCGCGCGCCGCGCACGCCGCGGCCGACCCACAGCGCCGCCAGGCCGACGCGCTGTGGCGCCCCCAGCTCGGCGTGGTGGCCAGCGCCGGCTGGGGCCATGGCGAGAGCGATATGCGCGGCGCCCAGTTTTCCGCGCCCGGCATGGGCACGAGCAGCGGCGTCGATTTCGGCACCTCGGTCACCAGCGGCACGGCCACGCGCGTCGCGCTGCAGGCCAGCCAGCCGCTCTACCACCCCGAGCGCCGCGCCCAGCAGCAGCAACTGAGCCTGCAGGCCGACATGGGCGATCTGCAATGGCAGGCCGCCCAGCAGGCCGCCATGCTGCGCACCAGCGAACGCTATCTGACACTGGCCGTGGCGCAGCAGCAGCTCGCCGTGCTGGACGGCCAGCTCGACGCCGTGAACAAGGCCGCCACCGAGGCGCAAGACCGCTTCGACATCGGCGCCGCGCCGATCACCGCCGTGCACGAGGCCCACGCGCAGCGTGCCCAGCTGCAGGCCAAACGCCTGGCCGCGCAGGCCGAGCTGGACATCCAGCGCCGCGCGCTGGCCGATGCCACCGGCCTGCCCGAGGCCGGCCTGCAGGCGCGCCTGCCCTCCTCCGCCTTGCCCCCCACGCAAGCCCTGGCGCTGTGGCAAGAGCAGGCCGCCGCCGCCAACCCCGGCATCCGCCTGCAGCAGCTGGCCGCCGACCTGGCGCGCGCCGAGGCCGACAAGCACCGCGCCAGCGCCGCGCCCCGGCTCGACCTGGTAGCCCAGGCCGAGCAGCAGCGCCTGTCAGGCCATGGCGACTACGGCAGCGGCGCGCGCAACCGCCAGACCAACGCGCTGCTGGGCGTGCAGCTCACCGTGCCGCTGTACACCGGCGGCTGGCGCTCGGCCAAGGAGGAGGAAAGCCTGGCCCGCTACAACGAAGCCCAGGCGCAGCTCGACGCCACGCGCGAGACCGTGGCGCGCCAGGTGCACGCCGCCTGGCTGGGCCTGCAGGCGGGCACCGAGCAAGTGCGCGCGCTGCAGCAAGCCTTGATTGCCGGCGATGCCCGCCAGGACGCCACGCGCACCGGCTACGAGGTTGGCCAGCGCACGCTGCTCGACCTGCTGCACGCGGACAACGACCGCGCCGCCACCGAGCTGGCCCTGGCCCAGGCGCGCAGCCAGCTGCTGCTGCACCGCTTGCAACTGGCGCAGCTGGCCGGCCGGCTTGACGCTGCCGCGCTGGCCCAGGCCAGCCAGGCGCTGGCCCCTTGAAACCAATAAAACAATAGCTGCAAACGATTGCCCATATTGAATTACACGGTGATTTGACGATGACATTCTGGGATCAAGCTTTCGACACGCCGCACTTCAAGTACGGCACTGCGCCCAATGCCTTTGTGCGCGGGCAAGCCCATCGCCTGCCGCCGGCTGCCCACGTGTTGGTGCCCGGCGATGGCGAGGGACGCAACGGCGTCTGGCTGGCGGCGCAAGGCCATGCGGTGCTGTCCGTCGATGCCTCTGCCGTCGGCCTGCGCAAGGCGCGCCAGTTGGCGGCAGAGCAAGGCGTGGCGCTGCAGACCGAGCTGGCCGACCTGGCCGCATGGCAGCCCGCTCCAGGCGCCTTTGACGGCGTGGTGCTGACCTTTGTCCACCTGTCATCTGCTTTGCGCCGCACCGTGCACCAGCGCCTGGCGCGGGCGCTGCGCCCCGGCGGCTGGCTGATCCTGGAGGCCTTCACGCCCGAGCAGCTGCGCTACGCCAGCGGCGGCCCCAAGGACGCCGACATGCTCTACACCCTGGACGACCTGCGCGCGGACTTTGCCGGCCTGCACGAGCATCTGGCCTGGGCGGGCGAGGTGTTGCTCGACGAAGGCCCCGGCCACCAAGGGCCGGCTCAGGTCGTACGCTATCTGGCCCAGGCCGAGGAGAGCGCCGCATGAGCCAGGCCGCCCGCATCACCATCCTCGGCGCGGGCTTTGGCGCGCTGGCCACGGTGCGCGAGCTGCGCCGGCGCGACGCCGGAGCGCTCATCACCATCGTCTCCCCCCGCGCCGAGCTGCACTACCTGCCCAGCATCATCTGGATACCGAGCGGCCTGCGCCGGCGCGAAGACCTGATCGTGCCGCTGGGGCCGTTCTTCGAGCGCATGCGCGTGCGCCATGTGGCGGCCGAGGTGACCCGTGTGGAGGACGGCGGCCGCCGCGTGCACACCAGCGCCGGCATCGTCGACAACGACGCGCTGGTGATCGCCACCGGCGGGCGCTTCATCAAGAAGCTGCCGGGCATTGAGCACGCCATCACGCCCTGCGAGGGCATTGCCGCAGCCGAGGCCATCCGCGACCGCCTGCGCGCCATGGCCGGCGGCACCATCGCCATTGGCTTTGCCGCCAATCCGCAAGAGCCGCAGGCCGTGCGTGGCGGGCCGATGTTCGAGTTTTTGTTCGGCATAGACACCCAGCTGCGCCGCGAAGGCCGGCGCGAGCAGTTCCAACTGGTGTTCTTCAACCCCAGCACCGAGCCCGGCGCGCGCCTGGGCGCCAAGGCCGTGCAGAGCCTGCTGGCCGAGATGGCGCGCCGCGGCATCGCCACCCACCTGGGCCACAAGATGCTGCGGTTCGAGGCCGACAAGGTGGTCACCGAGGGCGGCGAGATACCGGCCGACCTGATCCTGTTCATGCCCGGCATGACGGGCAACGCCTGGTTCGACGCCACCACCCTGCCCCGCTCGCCCGGCGGTCTGATCCAGGCCGACGCCCAGTGCCGCGTGGCCGGCGGCGCCTGGCCGCACTGCTACGTGGTGGGCGACTCGGGCAACTTTCCCGGCCCCGACTGGGCTCCGAAGCAGGCGCACATGGCCGAGCTGCACGCCAGGGCGGCGGCGGCCAACCTGCTGGACGGCCTGGCGGGCAGGCCGCAGAGCGCGGGCTTTGTGCCCGAGCTCGCCTGCATCATCGACTCGGGCAGCCACGGCACGCTGGTGCTGCGCAACCCGCGGCGCACCCTGGTGCTGCCGCCGCTGCGCCTGATGCACTGGGCCAAGCGGCGCTTTGAGGCGCGCTATCTGGGTCAGTACCGCTGAACGGTTTTTTTCTACCCCACGACAAAAGGAGACAGGTATGAAGAACGACCACCCACAGCCGGCGGCACCACAGCGGGCGCAGACCCGCCGCGCCTGGCTGGCAGGCATGGCCGCGGCCGGCGGCGCGGCCACCGGTCTGGCGCCCACCGCGGCGCAGGCCGCGCGCCAGCGCACGCAGGCGCACATCGTGATTGCCGGCAGCGGCCTGGCCGGCATTGCGCTGGCGCACCGCCTGCAAGGCCTGCTCGACGGCGCCAGGATCACGATCATCGATGCCAAGGAGGTGCACAACTACCAGCCCGGCTTCACGCTGGTGGCCACCGGCGTCTGGCCGGTGGACAAAGTCATCGACCGCAACGCCGACCTGCAGCCCGCGGGCGTGCAGTGGATCAAGGACATGGTCGCCGAGTTCGACCCCGTGGCCAATCAGCTGACGACCAACAGCGGCCAGAAGATTGGCTACGACTACCTCGTCGTCGCCACCGGCGTGCAGCAGGACTGGGCGCAGATCGAGGGCATGGACGTGAACGCCATTGGCAGCAACGGCCTGGCCAGCGTCTACCCCAGCTCGGATGCCGCCGTCGCCACCTGGGCGGCGATGGACGCGTTTCGCCAGCAAGGCGGCCGCGCCGTGATGACGCTGCCGGCGACGCCGCTCAAATGCGCCGGCGCGCCGCTGAAGATGACCTTCATGCTGCGCGACCGGCTGGCGCAGGCGGGCACGCTGGCGCGCTCGACCATCGAGTTTCACTCGGCGCTGGGCAACGTCTTTGGCGTTCCCGTCATCAACGCCGCCGTGCTGGGCCGCTGGAGCGAACTGGGCGTGGACGTGCATTTCTCGCACACCCTCAAGGCCATCGACATCGGCGCGCGCCGCGCGAGCTTTGCCGACGCGCAGGGCCAGCGCACCGAGGTCGGCTACGACTTCATCCACGTCGTGCCGCCGATGCGCGCGCCCGACGCGGTGAAAAATTCCAACCTCGCCTGGCAGGACGGCCCGATGGCCGCCGGCGGCTGGCTCGAGGTGGACAAGGACACGCTGCAGCACCGGCGCTACAAGAACGTCTTCGGCCTGGGCGACGTCAACGGCACGCCGCGCGGCAAGACGGCGGCGACGGTGAAGAAAAGCGCGCCACTCGTCGCGCAGCACCTGGCCGACGTGATCGCCGGGCGCACGCCGGGGCAGAAGTTCGACGGCTACACCTCCTGCCCGATGATCGTGCGCGAAGGCTCGGCCTGGCTGATCGAGTTCGACTACGAGGGCCGGCTGACGCCCTCGCTGCCGATGATCGAGCCGCTGCAAGACAGCTACGCCGCCTGGCTGATGAAGACCCGCATGCTCAAGCCCGCCTACATGGCGGTGCTCAAGGGCCGGGTGTGAAAACCTAAGGAGAGCGACATGTACGAAATCTGGCTGGGCCTGAACATCTTCTATGAAATCGCACTCACCATCTGGCCTGCCCTGCTGGCCCTGGTCCTGGCGTGGCTGGCGCTGCTGCTGGCCGCGCGCCGGCGGCTGTCGGTGCGGGCGCTGCGCGGCGCGCTGGTGCCGGGCGCGCTGGTGGCACTGGCGCTGTTCTTCACCCTGCCGGCGCTGACGCAGTCGGCGCTGTCCAACATGGGCTACTGGGTGGACTGGGCCAATCTGCTGGCCATGGCGCTGGGCTTTGGCGCGGCGGCGGCGCTGCTGGCCTGGCCGGCGCTGGCGCTGTGGTGTCCGCGCTGCCAGCAGGGGGCTTGCGCGGCCCGTGGCTGATTCTTGTTTTTCAAAAGGAGTAGACCTATGACCTCTTGGCGCGCCGTGCGCATCATCGCCGGCACTTTCATCCTGCTGTCCCTGGCGCTGGGCATTCCCGGCAGCCCGGTATTCGTCAGCCCTTGGTGGCTGGCGTTCACCGCCTTCGTCGGCGCCAACCTGCTGCAAAGCGGGTTCACGAAGTGGTGCATGCTGGAGGGCATTTTGCGCAAGCTCGGCATCGCACCCGGCTGCTGAACCACCACCCCCCTTCTCTGCTTGTTCACCTGAAAGGAAACACCATGAAAACCAATGTTGGAACCATAGACCGCGTGCTGCGCATCCTCGCCGGCATCGTCTTGATTGCGCTGGCCGCTACCGGCACCGTCGGCTGGTGGGGCTATATCGGCGTCGTTCCGCTGCTCACCGGCCTGTTTCGCTTCTGCCCCGCCTATGGGCTGCTCGGCATCAATACCTGCCCATTGAAAAAGCAGGACTGACATTTGCGGCACATGGCGTGAATGCCCGACAGGCCGGCAGTGTGACTCTTAATGCGTACATTGGCCGCAACCAGTCACTGGTTTGCAGCACACGTTGAGAGAGTCTTTGGGCCATCGGCGTTCACCGCCATGTTGTGGCGCGACCGGCACGGCAATGCGGCTCAAGGTGTCTGCATCCAATGAGCGAACAGGGCTCTGTTCGTTTTGTGTTACCCAGGCTGCGAGGCGCGACTGGCATCGCGCAGCCCAACATTCTGGAGAAGTCACCATGAAAAAAACCATGCTTTCCGCCGTTTGCGCCGCCCTGCTGGGGCTGGGCCTGGCCGCCAGCGTCCCGACCGCGCAAGCGCAGCTGATGTCCAGCGCCCACGCCGTTGTCAAGGCCGAGCAGCCCACAGCGCCTGAATTGCACAAGGCCATGCGCGCGCTGTGGCACGGCCACGTCGTCACGACACGCAACTATGCGCTGGCCGTGCACGCAGGCGACAAAGCTGCCGCGGCTGCCGCAGCCGACACCGTGGTCGACAACGCCAAGCAAATCACCGCCGCAGTCGCCGGCTTTTATGGACAACCGGCGGCAGACGGTCTGCTTACGCTGCTTGCCGGTCACTGGGGCGCCGTCAAGGCGCTGACCGACAACGCGCAGGCAGGCAACCAGGCCGGCGTCGACCAAGCCATGACCGACATGGGGCTGAACGCCGGCGAAATCGCCAAGTTCCTGGCCAGCGCCAATCCGAACTGGAAAGAGGCTGATCTGCAGGCCGGCCTGATTGCCCACGGCGGCCACCACAAGTCGCAGATCGACCTGATGATGTCCAACGCGCCCAAGGCCGACCAGGACAAGGAATGGCTGGCCATGCAGGATCACATGGACGCAGTGGCCGACGTGCTGGCCGACGGCATTGCCAAGCAGTTTCCTGACAAGGCTAAGTAAGCCCTGAGTGATTCGTCGGCCCGCTGCCGGCGCGTCAGCCGCAGGCGCTAGGCGTCTGCGGCTTTTTCATGCGCGCGCATCTGGGTGTGCAAAGGCTTGAGCCCCAGCCTGCGCAGCAGCTGCATGTCGCGGTCTGCGTCGGGGTTGCCGGTGACCAGCAGTTTGTCGCCATAGAAGATCGAGTTCGCTCCAGCCAGAAAGCACAGCGCCTGCACCGCCTCGCCCAGCTGCTCGCGCCCGGCCGACAGGCGCACCCGCGCCCTGGGCATGGTGATGCGCGCTGCGGCGATCACGCGCACGAAGTCCAGCGGATCGATGTCGGCGCTTGCGGCGAGCGGCGTGCCCGGGACACGCACCAGGTGGTTGATCGGCACCGACTCGGGATATGGCGACAGATTGGCCAACTGCGCGATCAGCGCGGCGCGGTGCATCGGTGCCTCGCCCATGCCGATGATGCCGCCACAGCACACCTTGATACCTGCGGCGCGCACGTGGGAGAGCGTATCCAGCCGGTCCTGGTAGCTGCGCGTGGTCACGACCTGATCGTAGTAATCGGGCGCAGTGTCCAGGTTGTGGTTGTAGTAGTCCAGGCCCGCGTCCTTGAGCTGGCGTGCCTGGCCGGCCTGCAGCATGCCCAGCGTGGCGCAGGTCTGCAGCCCCAGGTCTTTGACCGCGGCAATGATGTCGGTCATCTTCTCCAGGTCACGCGCATTGGGCGCACGCCAAGCCGCGCCCATGCAAAAGCGCGTGGCGCCGGCGTCGCGGGCGCTGCGCGCGGCGTCGAGCACCTGTGCCTTGTCCATCAGCTTGCCGGCCTTCACCCCGGTGTCGAAGGCCAAGGACTGCGGGCAGTAGCCGCAGTTTTCTGCACACCCTCCTGTCTTGACCGACAGCAGCGTCGCCAGCTCGATGTCGCCCTGTGGCCAGTGCAGGCGGTGTATGGACTGGGCCTTGTGCAACAGATCCAGCAGCGGCATGTCCAGCAGGCCCTGAACCGCCTGGACGCTCCAGGTCTTGCTGTCGTCTTCGTCTGACGCCGCAGACGGTACAGCCTGTGGCAAGTTGGGGGTCGTGGTGTTCATCATCGGGCTCTTCTCCAAAAACACGGCCGGCGTGCGATGGCCGTGATTGTGAAAAGCGTGGTTGCCGCTGTGAATCCCTTGCGATGAAAATAAACCTGCTCCGTCAATCGTCTGTAAAAGACGTCAAATCACGTCATTTTTAACGTGTGTTGATGTGTTTAACGGGCATTTGAGTGCATGTTGAAAACCAGTGATGTGTACCGCCTCATCGTTCGGTAACCTGCATCCAAATGCTTTTATCTTTCGTTATCAGGCATGCATCCACATTGTGGTTGGCTGCCGTGGAGAGCGCATGTCCGCCCCCACGCTTGCTCATTGAAAACTGTGGATGTTGCACTTCGGGTTTGAATCCGCCACAGCTATCGCTGCTTGGGCCAAAAACAACAAAGGCAACCCTTGGGTTGCCTTTGTTTTCAGCGGGTGTCGAGAGCTTATTTGCGCTGCGGCGGCACGTCGGTGCAGCTGCCATGCGCCACCTCGGCCGCCATGCCGATGCTTTCGCCCAGCGTGGGGTGCGGGTGGATGGTCTTGCCGATGTCCACGCTGTCGGCACCCATCTCGATGGCCAGCGCAACCTCGCCAATCATGTCGCCCGCGTGCGTGCCGACGATGCCGCCGCCCAGGATGCGGTGCGTCTCTTCGTCGAACAACAGTTTGGTAAAACCTTCGTCGCGTCCGTTGGCAATCGCTCGGCCCGACGCTGCCCAGGGGAACAACCCCTTCCTGACCTTGATGCCCTGGGCCTTGGCCTGGTCTTCGGTCAGGCCGACCCAGGCGACTTCGGGGTCGGTGTAGGCAACACTGGGAATCACGCGGGCGTTGAACGCGGCACTGGCCAGTGCCTTGTCGCCCTTGAGCTCGCCTGCAATCACCTCGGCCGCCACGTGCGCCTCGTGCACTGCCTTGTGCGCCAGCATGGGCTGGCCGACGATGTCGCCGATGGCAAAGATGTGCGGCACGTTGGTGCGCATCTGGATGTCGACGTCGATGAAGCCGCGGTCGGTGACGGAGACGCCAGCCTTGTCCGCGCCGATCTTCTTTCCGTTGGGGCTGCGACCCACGGCTTGCAGCACCAGGTCGTAGGTCTGCGGCTCGGGGGCGCTGCCGCCCTCTTCTGCCGGAGCAAAGCTGACCTTGATGCCCTCGGGCGTGGCTTCGGCGCCCACGGTCTTGGTCTTCAACATGATGTTGTCGAAGCGGTACGCGTTCATCTTCTGCCAGACCTTGACCAGGTCGCGGTCGGCGCCCTGCATCAGGCCGTCGAGCATCTCGACCACGTCCAGACGCGCGCCCAGCGTCGAGTACACCGTGCCCATCTCCAGGCCGATAATGCCGCCGCCCAGGATGAGCATGCGCTTGGGAACGCTTGCCAGCGCCAGCGCGCCGGTGCTGTCGACCACGCGCGGATCATCGGGCATGAAGGGCAGGCGCACTGCCTGGCTGCCGGCCGCGATGATGGCGCGCTGGAAGGCGACGACTTTTTTGGTGCCGGTCTTGTCCTGCCCGTCACCCGTGGTCTCTTCCACTTCCAGGTGGTTGGCGCCGACAAAGCTGCCGTAGCCGCGCACGACGGTGACCTTGCGCATCTTGGCCATCTGACCCAGACCACCAGTCAGCTTACTGATGACTTTTTCCTTGTGCCCGCGCAGTTGGTCGATGTCGACCCGTGGCGCGCCGAAGTCGATGCCGGCACTTTTGAGATGGCTGACTTCGTCCATGACGGCCGCCACGTGCAGGAGCGCCTTGGATGGGATGCAGCCCACGTTCAGGCACACGCCGCCCAGCGTCGCGTAGCGCTCGACGAGTACCACGTTCAGCCCGAGGTCGGCCGCGCGAAACGCTGCCGAGTAGCCGCCGGGGCCGCCGCCGAGCACGAGCACGTCGCAATTGATGTCAGCATTGCCGCCAAAGCTGGCTGCGCTGGGTGCGGGGGTCGATGCGGGCGCGGGTGCTGCAGCCGGCGCGGCCGCGGGCGCCGCAGCGCCGGCATCCGCCTCAAGCGTCAACACCACCGAGCCCTTGCTGATCTTGTCGCCCAGTTTGACCTTAAGCTCCTTGACCACGCCTGCGGCGCTGCAGGGGATTTCCATCGAGGCCTTGTCGCTCTCAACGGTGATCAGGCCCTGTTCTTCCTTGACCCGGTCACCAGGCTGCACCAGGATTTCGATGACGCCAACTTCGGAGAAGTCACCAATGTCGGGTACCACAATGTCCATCACTGCCATGTCGGATCTCCTTTACAGCAGGATGCGGCGGTAGTCCGCCAGCACGGCGCCCAGATAGGCATTGAAGCGCGCGGCGGCTGCGCCGTCGATCACGCGGTGGTCGTAGGACAGGCTCATTGGCAGCGTCAGGCGCGCCGCGAAGGCCTTGCCGTCCCACACGGGCTTCATCGATGAGCGTGACAGTCCCAGGATGGCCACTTCGGGCGCGTTGATGATGGGGGTGAAGTGCGTGCCACCAATGCCGCCCAGCGAGCTGATGGTGAAGCAGCCGCCCTGCATGTCAGCCACGCCCAGTTTGCCCTCGCGCGCCTTGGCCGCCAGTTCGCCCATTTCGGCGCTGATTTGCAGCAAGCCCTTCTGGTCGGCGTCCTTGAGCACCGGCACCACCAGGCCGTTGGGCGTGTCGGCGGCAAAGCCGATGTGGAAGTAGTTCTTGTAGACCAGCACGTCGCCGTCCAGCGAGGCGTTGAACTCGGGGAATTTCTTCAGCGCTGCAACGACGGCCTTGATGACGAAGGCGAGCATGGTCACCTTGACGCCGTTCTTGGCCTTTTCGTTGTCCTTGTTGGTGGATACGCGGAAGGCCTCCAGCTCGGTGATGTCCGCCTCGTCGTTGTTGGTGACGTGCGGAATCATGACCCAGTTGCGCGAGAGGTTGGCGCCGCTGATCTTCTTGATGCGCGACAGCTCTTTGCGCTCGACGGGGCCGAACTTGGCGAAGTCGATCTTGGGCCAGGCCAGCAGGTCCAGGCCCACGCCGGAGCCACCGGCCGGCGCCTTGGCGGCCTGCGCCTGGGTCTGCGCGCTACCGGCCATGACGGCGCGGGTGAAGCTCTGCACGTCTTCCTGCGTGATGCGGGCCTTGGGGCCCGTGCCCTTGACCTCGTCCAGCGGCACGCCCAGCTCGCGGGCAAACTTGCGCACCGAGGGGCTGGCGTGCGGCAGGCGGCCGGTGGGCGCCGCCGTGGGCTGGTGCGCGGGCGCGGCAGCTGGTGCGGCAGCTGGTGCGGCAGCTGGTGCGGCGACAGGCGCCGCGACCTGGGCTGCGGGCGCTGGAGCGGCTGCCGCAGGAGCGGGGGCAGCGGCAGCAGGTGCTGCGGCCGGGGCGGCTGCCGCCTGGCCTTCGATGATGGCCACCAGGTCGCCGATGTTGACCTTGTCGCCCAACTGCACCTTGAGCTGCTTGAGCACGCCGGCAGCGGGCGATGGGATTTCCATCGACGCCTTGTCCGACTCGACGGTGAACAGCGACTGCTCCAGGGCAACCGTGTCGCCCTCCTTGGCCAGCAGCTCGATGACGGCGACGTCCTTGAAGTCGCCGATGTCGGGCACGTGTACTTCGATGCTGGCGGCCGCGCCGACGGGCGCCGCAACCGTGGCTGCTGCAACGGGCGCGGGCGCGGGTGCTGGTGCGGAGGCCGCTGGTGCAGCAGCAGCCGGCGCAGAAGCGCTGGCCTGCGCGGGGACGGCGGCTGCCGTCTCCAGCACGGCAATCACGCTGCCTTCGCTGATCTTGTCGCCCAGCTTGACCTTGAGCTCCTTGAGCACGCCGGCGTGGCTGGAGGGGATTTCCATTGACGCCTTGTCCGACTCCACCGTGATCAGCGACTGCTCGACGCGAATGGTGTCACCCACCTGCACCAGCACCTCGATCACGCCCACTTCATCAAAGTCGCCAATATCGGGCACTTGAATGTTGACCAATGCCATGTCTTGTCTCCCGGCCCGTCAGGCGTGCAAGGGGTTGATCTTGTCGGCGTCGATGCCGTACTTGGTGATGGCCTGGGCCACCTTCTCCATCGGCAGCTTGCCCTCGTCGGCCAGGGCCTTGAGCGCCGCAACGGTGATGTAGTGGCGGTTGACCTCGAAGTGCTCGCGCAGGCGGCTGCGGAAGTCCGAGCGGCCAAAGCCGTCGGTGCCCAGCACCTTGTAGCCGCGGTCGGCCGGAATGAACGGGCGGATCTGCTCGGCGTAGTTCTTCATGTAGTCGGTCGCTGCCACCACGGGGCCGGGATGGCCG
The DNA here is from genome assembly GCF_039538025.1 of Comamonas faecalis. NCBI lineage: Bacteria > Pseudomonadati > Pseudomonadota > Betaproteobacteria > Burkholderiales > Comamonadaceae > Comamonas > Comamonas faecalis. The sequence goes on along the minus strand of NZ_BAABBP010000041.1, from coordinate 6,851 downwards.
GCCAGCTGCTGCGCGACGAACGGCACGCGCGGCGCTTCCAGAGGATGCAGCATGTTCCAGCGATCCACATCCTGGCCTTCACGCGTCAACTCGTTGAAGCTGGTGCAGCTCCAGATGTCGGCCTGCACGCCCCAGTCGGTGGCCAGCAGCTTTTGCGCCTCGAACGATTCACGCAGGATGGAGCCCGAGCCCAGCAGTTGCACGCGCTTGTCGCCCTCGGCTCCGGGCTTGCACAAATACATGCCCTTGATGATCTGCTCCTCGGTACCGGGGATCAGGCCCGGCATGGCGTAGTTCTCGTTGAGCAGAGTGATGTAGTAGAAGATGTTGTCCTGCTTCTCGACCATGCGCTTCAGCCCCCGATGCAGGATCACCCCCACTTCGTGCGCAAAAGTCGGGTCGTAGCTGACGCAGTTGGGTATGGTGTTGGCCAGGATGTGGCTCTGGCCATCCTCGTGCTGCAGCCCCTCGCCGTTGAGCGTGGTGCGCCCGGAGGTGCCGCCCAGGATGAAGCCGCGCGCCAGCATGTCGCCGGCGGCCCAGGCAAAGTCGCCAAAGCGCTGGAACCCGAACATCGAGTAGTAGATGTAGAACGGGATCATGATGCGGTTGTTGGACGAGTACGACGTCGCCGCAGCGATCCACGAGCACATGCCGCCGGCCTCGGTAATACCTTCCTGCAGGATCTGGCCGTCAGTGGTTTCCTTGTAGTACATGACCTGCTCACGGTCGACCGGTGTGTACAGCTGTCCCTTGGGGTTGTAGATGCCGATCTGGCGGAACAACCCCTCCATGCCGAAGGTGCGCGCCTCGTCGACCAGGATGGGCACGACGCGCGGGCCCAGCGCCTTGTCGCGCAGCAATTGGGTGAGAAACCGCACATAGGCCTGGGTGGTGCTGATCTCGCGGCCCTCGGCCGTGGGTTCGAGCACTGCCTTGAAGGTCTCCAGATCCGGGATGGTGAAGTTCTCGTCGGCCTTCTCGCGGCGCACCGGCAGGTAGCCGCCCAGCGCCTTGCGCCGCTCGTGCAAGTACTTCATCTCCGGCGTGTCGTCGGCCGGCTTGTAGAACGGCAGCTGATCCAGGTCGGCGTCCGACACCGGGATGCCGAAGCGGTCGCGGATGTAGCGGATGTCCTCGTCGTCGAGCAGCTTGGTCTGGTGCACGGTGTTCTTGGCCTCACCGGCCTTGCCCATGCCATAGCCCTTGACGGTCTTGACCAGCAGCACCGTGGGTTGGCCCTTGTGCTCATTGGCGGCGTGGAAGGCAGCAAAGACCTTTTCCGGATCGTGGCCACCGCGGCGCAGCTCCCAGATGTCGTCGTCCGACAGGTGCTCGACCATCTTGGCCGTTTCCGGGTACTTGCCGAAGAAATGCTCGCGAATGTAGGCGCCGTCCTTGGCGCGGTAGGTCTGGTAATCGCCGTCCACCGTTTCCATCATCAGCTGGCGCAGCTTGCCGTCCTTGTCGCGGCGCAGCAGGTCGTCCCAGCCCTTGCCCCACAGCAGCTTGATGACATGCCAGCCGGCGCCGCGGAAGTCGCCCTCCAGTTCCTGGATGATCTTGCCGTTGCCGCGCACCGGGCCATCGAGGCGCTGCAGATTGCAGTTGATGACGAAGATCAGATTGTCCAGCCCCTCGCGCGTGGCCAGCGTGATGGCGCCGCGGCTCTCGGGCTCATCCATCTCTCCATCGCCCAGGAACACCCAGACCTTGCGGTTGTCGGTCTTGGCAATGCCGCGCGCGTGCAGATATTTCAGGAAGCGCGCCTGATAGATAGCCATCATCGGGCCCAGGCCCATGCTGACGGTGGAGTACTGCCAGAAGCCGGGCATCAGGTGAGGGTGCGGGTAGCTCGACAGACCCTTGCCGTGCACCTCCTGGCGGAAGTTTTCCAGCTGCTCCTCGGTGATGCGCCCTTCCAGGTAGGCGCGGGCATAAATGCCGGGCGCGCTGTGGCCCTGGAAGTAGATGGCGTCGCCGCCGTGGTCTTCGCTCTCGGCGTGCCAGAAATGGTTGAAGCCGGCGCCCCACATGCTGGCCAGCGATGCGAACGAGCCGATATGCCCGCCCAGCGAGCCGCCGTCTTCCGGATGAATGCGGTTGGCCCGCACCACCATGGCCATGGCGTTCCAGCGCATGTAGGCGCGCAAGCGCTTTTCGATCGCGATGTTGCCAGGGCAGCGCGCCTCTTGTTCGGGCTCGATGGTGTTGACGTAGCCGGTGTTGGCCGAAAAAGGCAGGTCGATGCTGCTCTGGCGCGCCTCTTCCAGCAACTGCTCGAGCAGGAAGTGGGCGCGTTCGGGACCTTCTTTTTCAATGACCGCCGACAACGCATCCAGCCACTCGCGTGTCTCTTGTCGGTCTTGATCAATGGCCGAATGTGGGTGGTTCGCGTCAGACATACCGAGTCTCCTTTTGCATCAAAGGTGGGAGGTGAAACTGGCGGCAAGTTTCGCACAGATCACCAAAATTTCAAATAACAATTTTGTTTTTCATATACCGATAAATTACCGCGACCGCATAAATCTCCAATTAAAAACCTACGCTTACACTCTCGGTCATGAATATGCCTGCCAACGCCCCGGCTGCGTCGCCCTCTGCGCTCAAGAAGCTGGCGCGGCGCTGGCAACAGTGGTGGCGTGGCCTCACGCCCCACCGGCAAGACCGTTTTGCTGCCCTGGCCCCGCTGGTGGCGGTCGTGCTGTTCCTGTTGGCCATTGCCACCTCGTTCTGGTACCTGCGCGCAGAAGAAATCGACCGGGAGAGAGAGGCGCTGCGCCGCGATGTGGAATATGCCCAGCAGCGTGTGCGCCTGCGTTTGCTCGAACGTCAGGAGCAAATCATGCGCATCGCCCGCGACCTGTCAAATCATGAGCTGCAGCGCAGTGACTTTGCACTGCGTGCCGAGAACCTGATCAGCCAGTATCCGGAGCTGCAATCCGTGACGCTGATCGACGCACGGCGCAACATCCGCCTGAGCCAGGCCGCGCCAACGGTTGGCAGCAGCCAGCTGCGCGTGGCCGGTGAGGTGCTCAAGTCCGGCGCGGCCGCCACGCTCTTCGAGCTCACGCGCGACCTGGGCCAGCCGGTCTATGCACAGCCGCCGGTGGGCGATGACGGCGCGCCGCCGCCGTTGCTGCAGTTGATGGTGCCGCTGTCGGCCAATGGTGCTTTTGGCGGCGTCGTGCTGGCCGAGTACTCGGTCGACAGCCTGCTGCGCTACGCCACGCCCACCGAAGTGCTCTCGCGTTACGCGGTCACCTTCGTCGATTCCAGCCACCACGTGCTGGCGGGCACGCCGCTGGAGCCGGGCCTGCGCGAACGCATGCCCTGGGACACGTGGGCCAACGCCTACGAGGTTGCCGTCTCTCCCGTGGGCAATGGGCTGGTGCTGCGCGCCCAAGCCTACCGCACCTCGCTGGGACTGGTGGGCAACGGCCTGTTCTGGCTGGTGGGCGTACTCAGTGTGATGACCGTGTGGCTGCTCGTGGCCACATGGCGCCATACGCGCCGGCGCATGCGTACGCAGGAGGCGCTGATCGTCGAGACCAACTTTCGCCGCGCCATGGAGAACTCGGTGCTGACTGGCATGCGCGCCCTGGATCTGCAGGGGCGCATCACCTACGTCAATGCCGCGTTCTGCCAGATGACCGGCTGGAGCGAGAAGGAACTGGTCGGCCAGACGCCACCCTATGTCTATTGGCCTGAATCCGAATACGAAAACCTCAAGGCCAAGCTGACCGAGGAACTGTCGGGCAAAAGCGTTCCCGGAGGGTTTCAGGTGCGCGTGCGCCGCCGCAATGGCAGCATCTTCGACGCGCGGCTGTACGTCTCGCCGCTGATCGACGCGCACGGCCAACAAACCGGCTGGATGACCTCGATGACGGACATCACCGAGCCCAACCGCATTCGCGAGCAGTTGTCGGCCTCGCACGAGCGCTTCACCATCGTGCTCGAATCGCTGGATGCGTCGGTGTCGGTCGCACCGCTGGGCAGCGAGGAGCTGTTGTTCGCCAACCGCCTGTACCGCCAATGGTTCGGATCGCAAACCACGGGCCACCTGCAAATGGTGGCCCAGGGCGGGGTGCTGCGCGCCAGCACCCCGCGCGACGACAATGACGCCGCGCTGGCGGCACTTTCCACCAACCGCAAGGGCGGTGCGCCCTCGGGCAACGCCGAAATCTATCTGCCCGAGCTGGACAAATGGCTGGAGGTGCGCTCGCGCTACCTGAACTGGGTCGACGGGCGCCTGGCACAAATGGTGATTGCCACCGATATCACCCAGCGGCGCTTGGCCGAAGAGCAGGCCGCGCGCCAGACCGAGCGCGCGCAGTCGGTCAGCCGCCTGATCACGATGGGCGAGATGGCTTCCAGCGTTGCGCACGAGCTCAACCAGCCGCTGACCGCGATCAGCAACTACTGCAGTGGCATGATCTCGCGCATCGAGAAAGGCCAGATCGCCGAGGACATGCTGCTTGCCGCGCTGCATAAAACGGCGCACCAGGCGCAGCGCGCCGGCCAGATCATCCAGCGCATCCGCGCCTTCGTGAAGCGCAGTGAGCCCAACCGCCAGCTCGCGCGGGTCGAGTCCATGGTCGGCGAGGCCGTGGAACTGGCCGAGATCGAGCTGCGCCGCCACAACGTGCGCCTGACGCACTACGTTGCCGCGCGCCTGCCTCCCGTGATGGCCGACTCCATCCTGATCGAGCAGGTTCTGATCAACCTGATGAAGAACGGCGCCGAGTCGATTGCCAATGCCCAGCGCCCGCCGCACCAGCGCGCCGTGGAGCTGCGCGTCGTGCCCCAGCAGCTCAACGGCCAGGCCGGCGTGGAGTTCGTGGTGCAGGACACGGGGCGCGGCCTGGCGCCCGAGGTGCTGGCGCATTTGTTCGAAGCCTTCTACTCCACCAAGAGCGAAGGCATGGGCATGGGACTGAATCTGTGCCGCAGCATCGTCGAGTCGCACCAGGGCAGGATGCATGTACAGAACCTCTACAATGCCGACGAGGTCGTCGGCTGCAGGTTCTCCTTCTGGCTCCCCCTGGCAAGCCCCCTGCCCACAGCGGCCACTTCTGACCCACCTCCCGACCCAAGGATTACTGCATGAGTTTTTTCCCGAAAAAAGGCACCGTATACGTTGTTGATGACGATGAAGCCGTCCGAGACTCCCTTCAGTGGCTGCTCGAAGGCAAGGACTACCGGGTGCGCTGCTTTGATTCGGCCGAAACCTTTTTGTCGCGCTACGACCCGCGCGAGGTCGCCTGCCTGATCGTCGACATCCGCATGAATGGCATGTCGGGGCTGGAACTGCAGGATCGCCTGCTCGAACGCAAGTCTCCCCTGCCGGTGGTCTTCATCACCGGCCATGGCGATGTCCCGATGGCCGTGGACACGATGAAGAAAGGCGCGATGGATTTCATCCAGAAGCCTTTCAACGAGACCGAGCTGCTGGTGTTGGTCGAGCGCATGCTGGAGCACGCACGCGACGCCTTCGCCGAGTATCAGCAGGCAGCCAACCGCGACGCGTTGCTGTCCAAGCTCACCGGCCGCGAGGCGCAGGTGCTCGAACGCATCGTCGCCGGCCGCCTGAACAAGCAGATCGCCGACGACTTGGGCATCAGCATCAAGACCGTGGAGGCGCACCGCGCCAACATCATGGAAAAACTCGGCGCCAACACGGTGGCCGACCTGCTCAAGATCGCCCTGGGCCAGCACACCGCCAAGGCCTGACAGCACTGCTTCAACAGCTGCCTGAATTCGCTGCACCAGCGACAGGCAGCTTTTCATTTGTAGCGAAAGAAACCTCCATGACTGCCCAATTGATCGACGGCAACGCCCTCTCGCGCCAGCTGCGCGCACAGGTCGCCGAATACACCGCAGCGCTCAAGCGCGACCATGGCATCACACCGGGACTGGCCGTGGTGCTGGTCGGCGACAACCCGGCCAGCCAGGTCTATGTGCGCAACAAGGTCAAGGCCTGCGAAGATGTGGGCTTCAACTCGGTGCTCGAAAAATACGACGCCAGCCTGACCGAGGCCGAACTGCTGGCGCGCATCGAGGCGCTCAACCAAGATCCTGCCATCCACGGCATTCTGGTGCAGTTGCCGCTGCCCGCGCACATCGACGACCACAAGGTCATTGAAACCATCTCGCCGCTCAAGGACGTTGACGGCTTTCACGTCGCCAGTGCCGGCGCGCTGATGGTGGGTGAGGTCGGTTTCAAGGCCTGCACGCCCTACGGCTGCATGAAGATGCTCGAATCGATCGGCATGAAGGATCTGCGCGGCAAGCACGCCGTCGTCATCGGGCGCTCCAACATCGTCGGCAAGCCCATGGCCATGATGCTGCTGGCCGCCAACGCTACGGTCACCATCTGCCACAGCGGAACAAACGACCTGGGGGCGATGACGCGCCAGGCCGACATCGTCGTTGCAGCCGTGGGCAAGCGGGACGTGCTGACAGCCGACATGGTCAAGCCCGGAGCCGTGGTGATCGATGTGGGCATGAACCGCAACGACGCCGGCAAGCTGTGCGGCGACGTGGACTTCAACAGCGTGCGCGAGGTCGCGGGCTACATCACACCAGTGCCCGGCGGCGTTGGCCCGATGACCATCACCATGCTGCTGGTCAACACGCTGGAGGCCGCGCAGCGCGCCGCAGACGCACGCAGCTGAACCCGACGCCCATCGGGTCTGCAGAAAAGACAAACCCCGCCAAGGCGGCAATGCCGGTAAGTTAAGCCAAGACCCTTCTGGGCCTTGGCTGTTTGGTTTGTACAGTACGGGGCTGATGAACTGAACTGGCCGGATTGGCCATTGATAGCCGATGCTGCTGCAAACGTACCTGAG
>NZ_BAABBP010000040.1:0-25559 GCF_039538025.1 Comamonas faecalis | reverse complement strand
GCAAGGAGCTTCACCTCGATGCCTCGCTCTACACATGTCTACAGATTTTGTCGGTCTCGGTTTTCGAGAAAACCCAGATTTCATGCGCCTTGCAGCCCGATGATCTACAGATTGAATCCGCCAACGATGCTAAGCAATTGATTCTATTTGACTTTTAACCGGACACTACTGGGTTGATATAGAAATGGAATGACAGGGACTTTCCGGGCGAAACTGATACTTGAGCGCGGCCACACCGGCGCCCGCATAGTCGTTGCACCACGGCTGATCGCCGCGAAACCCGCGCGACCATCGTGGCCACCCTCTACCGCAACCCACACAACCCATTGCGCTGCAACATGCATGCCGGCTCGGCGGTATGAAAATTTCCACAGACTTTTGGTGCCATTCGTGAATTCCATTCTTTCCCGCTCCGCCCATCGCCGCCTGGGCGCCAGCGACAACGTCAAGGGCATTTGCTGGATGGTGGCCGCCATGGCCGCGTTTGCGCTGGAGGACGCCTTCGTCAAGGCCGCCGCGCGCCAGTTGCCGATTGGCCAGCTGCTCATCATGTTCGGCCTGGGCGGCATGCTGCTCTTCGCAGCCTTTCCCCGGCGCGGCGGCGTGGGGCTGCTGCACGCTGCGGCGCGCTCCAGGGCCATGCTGGTGCGGGCGGTGTTCGAGTTCACCGGGCGGCTGTTCTATGTGCTGGCAATCGCGCTCACCCCGCTGTCGTCGGCCACCGCCATCCTGCAGGCCACGCCGGTGCTGGTGGTGCTGGGCGCCAGCGTCTACTTTGGCGAGAAGGTCGGCTGGCGGCGCTGGATGGCCGTGGTCATGGGCCTGGTCGGCGTGCTGGTCGTGCTGCGGCCCTCGGCTGCCGACTTCTCCTGGCTGTCGCTGCTCACCATCGTCGGCATGGTCGGCTTTGCCGGGCGCGACCTGGCCAGCCGCGCGGTGTCGTCGGCGCTGGACACCCGCCACCTGGGCTTTTATGGCTTTCTGACGATCGTGGTGGCCGGCGCGCTCTATGGCGCCTGGGACGGCCGCACCTTTGTTCGCCCACCCCCGGAAAGCGCCGCCGCAGTCGCCGCCGCGATCGCCATCGGCGTGCTGGCCTACACCTGCTTGATGAAGGCGATGCGCACTGGCGACATTGCAACCGTCACGCCGTTTCGCTACACCCGGCTGCTGTTTGGCGTCGGCCTGGGCGTCGTGGCGTTCAATGAAAAAGTGGACGCGGCCATGCTGCTGGGCTGCGCCATCATTGCCGGCGCGGGCCTGCTCATCGCGTGGAGTGGGCGCCGGGCCAGGCGATGAAGCGGGGGCCCCTCAACCCGCCCAGACTGATGGGAGGCCGATATCAGCAGCCGCCCTCGGCCTGGCAATCCGGCACCGCGCGGCCACTGGAGTCTCGCCACCGGATCTCGCCGTGGCTCTGCGCGGGAGCCACCGGCTGCGGCTCCAGCACGCGCGGGGGCGTGGTCGTCGTGGCCTGGGGGCGCTGTGGGTCGTGCAGCACGGTGGAGCTGCCCACACCGACGCCCACGCGTGCATTGCCTACGCCAGTGGATGCGCCCACGCCGGCGCTGCCCGTCACCTGCCCGCGCTGGTTGACGCCGACACCCACGCCGACCGGCCCGGCGCCCACGCCGGCGCCAACGGAGACGCCGCCCGAGCCCACGCCGACGCCCACCGACACCGGCCCGACCGGAACGCCGATGCCCAGGCCCACCGACGGGCTGGAGCAGGCCGACAGCAGTGCCAGCGCTGCTGCGGCGGCGGCAGCGGGGAATACAAGCAGCTTGCGATGGTTCATGGTATGTATTGTCGATGCAGACAAAAAAGCCCTGCAACGCATTGTGCAGGGCCTGCGTAGCGCGGCGATGCCGCTTACGCCAGCAGCGCGTTCACCCGCTTGACATAGGCCGCCGGATCCTCGGGCAGGCCGCCCTCGGCCAGCAGCGCCTGGTCGAACAGGATGTGCGCCAGGTCGTTGAAGTGCACGCTGCCGTCGAGCTTTTTCACCAGCGCATGCCCGGGGTTGACCTCCAGCACCGGCTTGGCCTCGGGCGCCTGCTGGCCGGCCTGCTTGAGCAGGCGCGCCAGCTGGTTGCTCATGTCGCCGTCCTTGACCACCAGGCAGGCGGGCGAATCGACCAGGCGGGTGGTCACGCGCACGTCCTCGGCCTTGTCCTTGAGCGCCTCCTTGAGCTTGGCCAGCAGCGGCTTGAACTGCTCGGCCGCTTCATCGAACGCTTTTTTCTCGGCCTCGTCCTGCAGCTTGCCCAGGTCGACCGCGCCCTTGGCCACGCTCTGCAGCGGCGTGCCGTCGAAGTCCTGCAGATAGCCCAGCGCCCACTCGTCGACGCGGTCGGCCATCAAGAGCACCTCGATGCCCTTCTTCTTGAAGACTTCGAGCTGCGGGCTGTTCTTGGCCGCGGCCAGCGTGTCGGCGGTGATGTAGTAGATGGCCTCCTGGCCGTCCTTCATGCGTGCCTTGTAGTCGGCGAACGAGACGTTCTCGCCCGCGGTCGATGCAAAGCGCAGCAGCCTGGCAATGCGCTCGCGGTTGCCGAAGTCCTCGCCCAGGCCTTCCTTGAGCACCGCGCCGAACTCGGCGTAGAACCGGCTGTACTTGCCTTCCTTGGCCTTGTCGTCTTCGCTGACCACGTCGGTCACGCCATCGGCGCCTTCGGCGGCGGCTTCGTGGCTGTCATGCTTGGCCAGGTCTTCCAGCATCGAGAGCACGCGCTTGACCGAGCCGTCGCGGATCAGGCGCACGTCGCGGCTCTCCTGCAGCAGCTCGCGCGAGACGTTCAGCGGCAGGTCGGCCGAGTCGATCACGCCGCGGGCGAAGCGCAGGTAGCCAGGCAGCAGCGCCTCGGCGTCGTCCATGATGAACACACGCTTGACGTAGAGCTTGACACCCGCATGCTTGCCCTGCTGGTACAGGTCGAACGGCGCCTTGGCCGGGATGTACAAGAGCTGCGTGTACTCGGTGTTGCCCTCGACGCGGTTGTGGCTCCAGGCCAGCGGGTTCTCGAAGTCGTGGCTGATCGCCTTGTAGAACTCCTGGTACTGCTCCTCGGTGATGTCCTTCTTGGGCCGCGTCCACAGCGCGCTGGCCTTGTTCACCGTCTCCCACTCGCCGGTCTTGACCATGGCGCCGGGGTCGCCCTCTTTCTCGCCCTCTTTCCACTCCTCTTTTTCCATCAGGATGGGCAGGCTGATGTGGTCGGAGTATTTGCCGATGATCTGCTTGAGCTTCCAGGCGTTCAGGTACTCGTCGGCGTCATCGCGCAGGTGCAGGATGACGGCGGTGCCGCGCTCGGGCCGGGTGATGTTCTCGACCTCGAAGTCGCCGGCGCCGCCACTGGTCCAGCGCACGCCCTCCTCGGCCTTCATGCCGGCGCGGCGCGACTCGACGGTGATCCTGTCGGCGACGATGAAGCCCGAGTAGAAGCCCACGCCGAACTGGCCGATCAGCTGGCCCTGCTCGGTGGCATTGGCCTGCTGGTCGCCGGTCAGGCGGCTCATGAAATCCTTGGTGCCGCTCTTGGCGATCGTGCCCAGGTGGTCGATGGCCTCCTGCGCGCTCATGCCGATGCCGTTGTCGGCAATCGTGACCGTGCGCTTGTCCTTGTCGAAGGACACGCGCACCTGCAGTTCGGGCGCGCCCTCGTACAGCGCGGCATCGTTGAGCGCCTCGAAGCGCAGCTTGTCGCAGGCGTCCGACGCGTTGGAGACCAGCTCGCGCAGGAAGATTTCCTTGTTGGAATACAGCGAATGCGTGACCAGGTGCAGCAGCTGGGCCACTTCGGCCTGGAAGGAATGCAGTTGTTTGCTCATGGCGATGGGAGAGAGTCGGAGAAAAACAAAATCCGCCACAGCGGCGGGAACGCACCCCATCTGGGGGCCGCACGACGGCTTTCAAGTCTTTCACGTGCCGCCCGTACGGCCCCGGAGCTGACTGGCGCGCTCAATGCACCGCCATGCGCACCTGGCGCGCCAGCGCACGCTCTTCGCCGTCCAACGCGTGCAGCGAACGCAGTGCCTGCAGATCGAGCACGCGCAGCCCGCCATATTCGACCTGGATGGCGCCGCAGGCCTGCAGATTGGCCAGCGCCTCGTTCACCCGCTGGCGCGACAGCCCCACCAGGTAGGCCAGCTCCTGCTGGGTGATGCGCAGCACCTGGCCGACGCCCGGGTAGAGCACCGGGTTGAACAGCGCGGCCAGCGAACGCGCCACGCGCGCGTCGGGGCTGTGCAGGCGGTCGATCTCGCGCGCGGCAATGAACTGGCCCAGGCGCTCGTTGAGCTGATCCATGATGAAGCGGTTGAACGCGATCGAGTGATCCAGCAGCCAGTGGAAGGTGTCGATGGGCAGGCCCGCCACAGTGCTGGCGCGCAGCGCCTGGACGTTGAAACGGTAGGGCTCGCGCTTGATCGCCGTGCCCTCGCCGAACCAGCCGCCAGGCGGCAGGCCGGTGAAGGTGACCGACTCGCCCTGGGCGCTTTCGATGGCCACCTTGAGCAGGCCCTGCACCACGCCGAACCAGTAGGTCGGGGCGCGGCCGGCGCGGCAGACGTAGTCGCCCGCGCGGGCGTCGCCCACCACCAGCGCCGACAGCACGCGCGCACGGTCGGGCGGTTGCAGGCAGGCCATCCAGGGGATGCCGCGCACCTCGGCCGCGGTGGGCGCGCGCCGGCGCTGGTGCAGCGAAAGGTCTTGGTTCATGGCTCTCCTCCTGCGTCGTTGCGCACTCGGCCAGTGCTGCCCCAGGGTGGCGTGGCGCTGGCCGGTGGGCAATCAAGCCTGTATTTTTGGGGACTTACCCGCAAATTGTCGCCGTAAAGACAAATAAACGTCAAAGACCTTCCTAGGATCTGGCTACAAAAGCGATCCCGGTGCGGCTGCGCACCCGGAATACATGGATTCCAAGGAGCCGACAGGACGCGCAATGAAGACGACGTTCCCCCATTTGCTGCTGCACCACGCCGCCCAGCGGCCAGACGCGCCGGCGCTGCGCGAGAAGGAATACGGCATCTGGCAGACCTGGAGCTGGAAGGCCGTGGCGGGCGAGGTGCGCGCCATGGCCTGTGGGCTGGTGGCACTGGGGTTCACCCGCGGGCAGAACCTGGCGCTGATCAGCGACAACCGGCCCTATGGCTACATGGGTTTTCTGGCCGCGCAGTGCGCCGGTGGCGTGCCCATTCCTCTGTACCAGGACGCAGTGGCGAGCGAGATGGACTTCGTCATCGAAGACGCCGGCATCCACTTCGCCTTTGCCGAGAACCAGGAGCAGGTCGACAAGCTGCTGGAGGTACGCGAGTCCACTGCCGGCCTGACCCACATCGTCTACGACGACCCGCGCGGCCTGCGCAACTACGACCAGCCAGGACTGCTCAGCATGCAGCAGCTGGTCGAGCGCGGCCGCGCCTGGGACGAGGCCCACCCGGGCGCCTGGGAGCAACTGCTCGAGCAGATCTCGCCCGAGGACGTCACCGTCATCCTCTACACCTCGGGCACCACCGGCAAGCCCAAGGGCGTTTGCCTGACGCACCACGCCTTCGTCGAGTCGGCGCGCGGCGGCGTGCAGGTCGACCAGCTGGGCGCGCACGAGAACGTGGTCTGCTACCTGCCGCCGGCCTGGGCGGGCGACCACCTGTTCTCGTTCGCGCAGTGGCTGGTGGCGGGATTCACGATCAACTGCCCCGAATCGGCCAGCACGGTGGCCATCGACATGCGCGAGATCGGGCCGACGTATTACTTTGCGCCGCCGCGCATTTTTGAAGGACTGCTGACCTCGGTGTCGATCCGCATGGAGGACGCGGCCGCGCCCAAGCAGTGGCTGTTCGAGCGCTGCATGGAGCTGGCGCGCCGCGTCGGCTCGGACATCCTTGACGGCAAACCGGTCGGCAGCTGGGATCGCCTCAAGTACCGCCTGGCCGACCTGGCCATCTACGGGCCGCTGAAGAACGTGATGGGGCTGTCGCGCATCCGCATTGCCTACACCGCGGGCGCGGCCATCGGGCCGGATCTGTTTCGCTTCTTTCGCTCCATCGGCGTCAACCTCAAGCAGCTCTACGGCCAGACCGAAACCTGCGCCTACGTCTGCCTGCAGCGCGACGGCGAGGTGCAGCTCGACAGCGTGGGCAAGGCGGCGCCGGGCATCGAGCTGAAGATAGCCGGCAACGGCGAGGTGCTGGTGCGCGGCGTGTCTATCCTCAAGGAGTACTACAAGCGCCCCGACGCCACGGCGGAGGTGATCGACGCCGAGGGGTACTTCCACACCGGCGACGCCGGCCTGATCGACAGCCAGGGCAATCTGCGCATCATCGACCGCGCCAAGGACGTGGGCCGCACCAACAAGGGCGCGATGTTTGCGCCCAACTACATCGAGAACAAGCTCAAGTTCTTCTCCCACATCAAGGAGGCGGTGTGCTTTGGCGACCAGCGCGACCAGGTCTGCGCCTTTCTGAACATCGACTACGAGGCCGTGGGCAACTGGGCCGAGCGCCAGGGCATTCCGTATGGCGGCTATGTCGACCTGGCGGCCAAGCCGCAGGTGCTCGAACTGATGAGCGAGTGCGTGGCCAAGGTCAACGCCGACCTGGCAGCCGAGGAAGGCATGGCAGACACCCAGATCGCACGCTTCCTGGTGCTGCACAAGGAGCTCGACCCCGACGACGACGAGCTCACCCGCACGCGCAAGGTGCGCCGCGGCTTCATTGCCAGCAAGTACGGCGTGCTGATCGACGCGCTGTACTCGGGCAAGAGCGAGCAGTTCATCGAGACGCAGGTGAAGTTCGAGGACGGGCGCACCGGCGCGGTGAGCGCCACGCTCACCATCGTCGACGCCAAGACTTTCCCGGCCGCCGCGCGCGCTGCCGCCTGACGCAGGACCGAGCGACATGACCAGCAAGAAGATCGGCGACGTCCTCCTGGACGTGAAGAACATCAGCCTGCGCTTTGGCGGCGTGAAGGCGCTCACCGACATCTCGTTCGACGTTCGCGAGCACGAGATCCGCGCCATCATCGGCCCCAACGGCGCGGGCAAGAGCTCGATGCTCAACTGCATCAACGGGGTCTACACGCCGCAGGAAGGCGCGATCAGCTTCGCCGGCCAGACCTTCAGCCACATGAACAGCCGCCAGGTGGCCGAGATGGGCGTGGCGCGCACCTTCCAGAACCTGGCGCTGTTCAAGGGCATGAGCGTGATCGACAACATCATGACCGGGCGCAACCTCAAGATCAAAAGCAATCTGCTGCTGCAGGCACTGCGCTGGGGGCCGGCCGAGCGCGAGGAGATCGCTCACCGCGAGGTGGTCGAGCACATCATCGATTTCCTGGAGATCCAGGCGCACCGCAAGACCCCGGTGGGCCAGTTGCCCTACGGTCTGCAAAAGCGCGTAGACCTGGGCCGGGCTCTGGCCATGGAGCCGCGCATGCTGCTGCTCGACGAGCCGATGGCGGGCATGAACGTCGAGGAAAAGCAGGACATGTGCCGCTTCATCCTGGACGTGAACGACGAGTTCGGCACCACCATCGTGCTGATCGAGCACGACATGGGCGTGGTGATGGACATCAGCGACCGCGTGGTGGTGCTGGACTACGGCAAGAAGATCGGCGACGGCACGCCCGATGCAGTACGCGACGACGAAGACGTGATCCGCGCCTACCTGGGCACCAGCCACTGAGGGTGACACATGGCATTTTTTCTCGAAACCCTGATCAGCGGCCTGATGGCCGGCATGCTCTACGCCCTGGTCGCGCTGGGCTTCGTACTGATCTTCAAGGCCTCCGGCGTGTTCAACTTCGCGCAGGGCGTGATGGTGCTGTTCGCCGCACTGGCCATGGCGCGCCTGGCCGAGTGGATTCCGCAGTGGACCGGGCTGGACAACCGCATCGTCACCACCGTGATGGCCTTTGCCGGCGCGGCGGTGCTGATGTTCATCGTCGCCTGGCTGGTCGAGCGCCTGGTGCTGCGCCACCTGGTCAACCAGAACGAGGCCACGCTGCTGATGGCGACGCTGGGCATTGCCTACTTCCTCGAAGGCACGGGCCAGGTGCTGTTCGGCAGCGAGATCTATTCCATCCACATCGGCATGCCCAAGGATCCTCTGTTCCTGATGGACGGCCTGTTCGAGGGCGGCGTCATGGTCAACCCCGAAGACTTGATTGCCGCGGCCATTGGCGCGGCGCTGGTGCTGCTGCTGTCGCTGTTCTTCCAGAAGACCACCACCGGCCGCGCGCTGCGCGCCGTGGCCGACGACCACCAGGCGGCGCAGTCGGTGGGCATTGCGCTGTCGCGCATCTGGGTCATCGTCTGGTGCGTGGCCGGCCTGGTGGCGCTGGTGGCAGGCATGGTCTGGGGCAGCAAGCTGGGCGTGCAGTTCTCGCTGCAGACGCTGGCGCTGCGCGCGCTGCCCGTGGTCATTTTGGGCGGTCTGACCTCGGTGCCGGGCGCCATCGTCGGCGGGCTGATCATCGGCGTCGGCGAGAAGCTCTCCGAGGTCTACCTGGGACCGTTCGTCGGCGGCGGCATCGAGATCTGGTTCGCCTACGTGCTGTCGCTGGTGTTCCTGCTGTTTCGCCCGCAGGGGCTGTTCGGCGAGAAGATCATCGACCGCGTATGACATACGCGATCGATGATCTTTCGGCGCAGGGCGCGCAGCGCTCGCAGCACAAAAATTAGATTGAAGGGCAAGAGATGTTCTACCGCGAAAACGGCCAGTTCAAGACCAGCTACCACGCAGACCAGCAGATCTTCCCGATCGCGCAGGATCGCATCGCCATTGCCGCCGTCCTGGCCGTGGCCTTCATCGCGGTGCCGCTGCTGGCCAGCGAATACCTGTTCGCCGCCATCCTGCTGCCCTTCGTCATCATGTCGCTGGCGGCGCTGGGCATGAACATCCTGGCCGGCTACTGCGGCCAGATCTCGCTGGGCTCGGGCGCCTTCATGGCCGTCGGCGCCTACGGCGCGTACAACTTCCTGGTGCGCGTTCCCGGCATGCCGCTCATCGCCGCGCTGCTGCTGGGCGGGCTGTGCGCCGCGGCGTTCGGCGTGCTGTTCGGCCTGCCCAGCCTGCGCGTGCGCGGCCTGTACCTGGCGGTGGCAACGCTTGCGGCGCAGTTCTTCAGCGACTGGATGTTTCTGCGCATCGGCTGGCTCACGCTCAACAGCAGCTCGGGCGCGGTGGCCGTCTCCAACCCGCAGGTCTTTGGCATCGCGCTCAACACCAATCTGTCCAAATACCTGTTTTGCCTGACGGTGCTGGCGCTGGTGGCGCTGGCGGCCAAAAACCTGGTGCGCGGCGCCATTGGCCGCGAGTGGATGGCGATCCGCGACATGGACGTGGCCGCCGCGGTGATCGGCATCCGCCCGATGTACGCCAAGCTCAGCGCGTTTGCCGTGAGCAGCTTCATCCTCGGCCTGGCCGGCGCGCTGTGGGGCTTTTTCTACCTAGGCTCGTGGGAGCCTGCGGCGTTCAGCCTGGACATCTCGCTGGAGCTGCTGTTCATGGTCATCATCGGTGGCCTGGGCTCCATCATGGGCAGCTTCTTCGGCGCCGCCTTCATCGTCATCCTGCCGATCGCGCTCAGCCAGCTGCTGCCCTGGCTGGCGGGGCTGGTGGGCATGAGCATCACGACGACGGCCGCCTCGCACGCCGAGCTGATGATCTTCGGCGTGCTCATCGTCTGGTTTCTCATCGTCGAACCCCACGGCCTGGCCAAGCTGTGGTCCACCGGCAAGCAGAAGCTGCGCGTCTGGCCCTTCCCGCATTGATGCGTGCTGCACCATTGGCTATTTTTCACCCCTGTACAGGAAAAGGAGACACACCATGAAACGTCTGACCGCATTTGCCGCCGCCACGCTGGTGGCCGGCTCGGCCCTGCTGGCCGCGGGCACCGCCGCGGCGCAGGACGCGCAGCAATACATCCCGCTGCTGACCTACCGCACCGGCCCCTACGCACCCAGCGGCATTCCGGCCGCCGACGGCATGATGGACTACTACAAGCTGGTCAACGCCCGCGGCGGCATCAATGGCGTCAAGCTCTTGACCGAGGAGTGCGAAACCGGCTACGACACGGCGCGCACCGTCGAATGCTATGAACGCATGAAGACCAAGAACGGCGGCGCGGCGCTGATCCAGCCCTGGTCGACCGGCGCCACCTTCGCAATCACCGAGAAGGCCGACGCCGACAAGATTCCTCTCCTGATCCTGGGTTACGGCCGCGGCGATTCGGCCAACGGCAATGTGTTCAAGTGGGTCTTCCCGGTGGGCGGCAACTACCAGGTGGGCGACGACGTGATCATCCAGGCCATGGGCCAGCGCGAAGGCGGCCTGGACAAGCTCAAGGGCAAGAAGATCGCAGTGGTCTACCACGACAGCCCCTACGGCAAGGAGACCCTGCCGCTCTTGCGCAAGCGCGCCGAGATGCACGGCTTCACGCTGTCGGAGCTGCCCGTCACCGCGCCGGGCGTGGAGCAAAAATCCACCTGGCTGCAGGTGCGCCGCGACAAGCCCGACTTCATCTTGCTGCGCGGCTACGGCGTGATGACGCCGACGGCGCTCAAGGAGGCGCAGGCCATCGGCTACGCGCGCGACAAGATCTACGGCTCCTGGTGGGCCGGCTCCGAAGCCGACACGCGCGACGTGGGCGAGGGCGCCAAGGGCTACAACGCCGTCGTGCTGCAAAGCTCGGCCAACCGCGACGCCAAGGTCGTCAAGGACATCCTGTCGGATCTGTACGCCAAGGGCCAGGGCACGGCCGACAAGGAAAGCATCGTCGGCGAGGTGCTCTACGTGCGCGGCCTGCTGGCAGCGCTGTTCTCGGTCGAGGCCATTCGCACCGCGCAGGAGAAATTCGGCAAAGGCAAGGTCATGAACGGCGAGCAGGTGCGCTGGGGTCTGGAGAACCTGGACATCACCCAGGCGCACATCGACGCGCTGGGCTTTGGCGGCATCCTGCAGCCCATCAAGACCACCTGCACCGACCACATGGGCTCGTACGCCGCGCGCATCTCCACCTGGGACGGCAAGCAGTGGAAGGTCAGCAGCGACTGGATGGCCGCCGACAAGGCGCTGGTCGACGCGATCGACAACGCGTCCTCGGAAAAGTACGCCAAGGAGCACAATATCAAGCCGCAGTGCAACTGAGCTTCTCACGCGCCCGGCACCCCCGGGTCGCGCCGCCACGGCGCGGCCGGCCCGGGTTGCACACCACTTTCACTCCTGGGGCCGCACCGGCAGACGAGACATGACGACACCGAACTCAATCCTGGAAGTCAACGGCATCGAGGTCATCTACAACCACGTGATCCTGGTGCTCAAGGGCGTGTCGCTCACCGTGCCCGAGGGTGGCATCGTCGCCATCCTGGGCGGCAACGGCGCGGGCAAGACGACGACGCTGCGCGCCATCTCCAACCTGCTCAAGGGCGAACGCGGCGAGGTCACCAAGGGCTCGATCGAGCTGCGCGGCGAGCGCATCGAGAACCTCACGCCGGCCGACCTGGTGCGCCGCGGCGTGGTGCAAGTCATGGAGGGGCGCCACTGCTTTGCCCACCTGACCATAGAGGAAAACCTGCTCACCGGCGCCTACACGCTGCGCGACCGCGCCGAGATCGCCGCCAACCTGGAGAAGGTCTACGCCTACTTTCCGCGCCTGAAGACCCGGCGCACCAGCCAGGCTGCCTACACCTCGGGCGGCGAGCAGCAGATGTGCGCCATCGGCCGCGCGCTGATGAGCAGCCCCAGGCTGGTGCTGCTCGACGAGCCCTCGATGGGCCTGGCGCCGCAGATCGTCGATGAGGTGTTCCACATCGTCAAGGACTTGAACGCCAAGGAGCGCACCACTTTTTTGCTGGCCGAGCAGAACACCAACATGGCGCTCAAGTACGCCGACTACGGCTACATCATGGAGAGCGGGCGCATCGTGATGGACGGCCCGGCCCAGGAGCTGGCGAGCAACGAAGACGTCAAGGAGTTCTACCTGGGCATGGGCGGCGGCGAACGCAAGAGCTTCAAGGACGTCAAGAGCTACAAACGGCGCAAGCGCTGGCTGGCTTGAGGCGCTGGGCTTTGCACCCAGCCTGTTCGGATTCGATTCCCCACTTCGGAGAGCACAGCATGAGCAATTTCTACGACGATCTGGAAACCCGCAGCCCCCAGGAGCGCGAGGCGGCGCTGATGCAGGCCCTGCCCCGCCAGATTGCCCACGCCCAGGCCCACAGTGCGGCGTTCGCCACCATCCTGGCCGGCGTCGACGCGGCCGCCGTCACCAGCCGCGCCGCGCTGGCGCAGCTGCCCGTCACGCGCAAGAGCGCGCTGCAGCAGCGCCAGCAGGACGCGCGCGGCAGCGCCAGCCCGTTCGGCGGCTTCGCCACCATGGGTTTTGGCGCTGCCATGCCGCGCGTGTTCAGCAGCCCCGGCCCGCTGTACGAGCCCGAGGGCGCGCGGCCCGACTACTGGCGCATGGCGCGCGCGCTCTACGCCGCCGGCTTTCGCGCCGGCGAGCTGGTGCACAACTGCTTTTCCTACCACTTCGTGCCGGCCGGCTCGATGATGGAGACCGCTGCCCATGCCATCGGCTGCAGCGTGTTTGCCGGCGGCACCGGCCAGACCGAGCAGCAGGTGCAGGCCATGGCCGACCTGCAGCCGGCCGGCTACATCGGCACGCCCAGCTTTCTGAAGATCATCCTGGAGAAGGCCGAGCAGCTGGGCGTGGCGCTGCCCAGCCTGACCAAGGCGCTGTTCTCGGCCGAGGCCTATCCGCCGTCGCTGCACCAGTGGTTTGCCGCGCGCGGCGTACACGGCATGCAGTGCTACGGCACGGCCGACCTGGGCCTGATCGCCTATGAGACCAGCGCGCACGAGGGCCTGGTGATCGACGAGGGGGTGATCGTCGAGATCGTGCGTCCCGGCACGGGCGACCCGGTGCCCGAGGGCGAGGTCGGCGAACTGGTCGTCACCACGCTCAACCCCGACTACCCGCTGATCCGCTTCGGCACCGGCGACCTGTCGGCCGTGCTGCCCGGCGCCTGCCCCAGCGGGCGCACCAACACCCGCATCAAGGGCTGGATGGGGCGCGCAGACCAGACCACCAAGGTGCGCGGCATGTTCGTGCAGCCGGGCCAGGTGGCCGACGTCGCCCGGCGCTTTCCGCAGGTCGGCAAGGCGCGGCTGGTGGTCACCGGCTCGATGGCCAACGACCAGATGACGCTGCAGGTGGAGACGCGCGAGACCGCACCCGGCCTTGCCAATCTGCTGCAAGAGGCACTGCGCGAAGTGACCAAGCTGCGCGGCGAGGTGCTGATGCTGCCCCCGGGCAGCCTGCCCAACGACGGCAAGGTCATCGAGGACGCGCGCAGCTACGAATGAGCGCGGGCCAGGCATCGGGATTTGCACTGACTCTGACATCCGGACGACATTTGCCGGCGCCCATCCCTCCTAAACTGCATCGCACCGCGCCTTCGATGGGCGGCCCCCGAACAATGTGTCCCAAGGAGAGATGCATTTGAATTCACCTGCCGTTTCACCCCACGCAGCGCAGCCGGTGCTGCGCTGCGAACAAGTCAGCCGCTGGTTTGGCGGCGTGCGCGCATTGTCGGACGTGTCGCTGTCCATCGCCCAGGGCGAGATCTTCGGCCTGGTCGGCCCCAACGGATCGGGCAAGACCACGCTGGTCAACACCATCACCGGGTTCTACCCGCCGCAGCAGGGCTCGATCCACTTCGAGGGCCAGCCGCTGACCGGCGTGCGCCCGCACCTGATCGCGCACCGCGGCATTGCACGCACCTTCCAGAACGTGGCGTTGTTCAAGGGCATGAGCGTGCTGGACAACATCCTGCTGGGGCGCCACATCTTCATGCGCCCCAGCGCCCTGGCCTCGCTGTTCTACTGGTGGTGGGCCGAGCGCGAGGAGATCGCCCACCGCCTCAAGGTCGAGGAGATCATCGACCTGCTGCAGCTCGAGAGCGTGCGCGACGAGCCCGTCGAGGTGATTCCGCTGGGCCTGCAAAAGCGCGTCGAACTGGCACGGGCGCTGGCCTCGCAGCCGCGCATGCTGATCCTGGACGAGCCGATGGCCGGCATGAACCAGGAGGAGAAGGAATACATCGTGCGCTTCATCCTGGACGCCAAGGAGGCGCTGAACCTCACCATCCTGATGATCGAGCACCACATGGACGTGATCACCGCGATCTGCGACCGCGCGCTGGTGCTCAACAACGGCCGCGTGATCGCCGAGGGCCCGGCGCGCGAAGCCGTCAACCACCCCGACGTGATCGCCGCCTACATCGGAGGAGCGCCCGATGCAGCATGAAATGCAAGCCTGCGTGCCCGGCACGCCCGGCGATCACCTGATGGCCGTGCTGGCGGCCAACGCGCGCGAGCACGGCAATGCGGTGGCGATGCGCGAACGCGAGCGCGGCATCTGGCAGGAGACCACCTGGCAGGCGCTGCTCGACCAGGTGCTGGCCGCCGCCGCCGGCCTGCAGGCGCGCGGCGTGGCCGCCGGCGACAAGGTGCTGATCGTCGGCGACAACCGCCCGGCGCTGTACTTCGCGATGCTGGGCGCCATTGCGCTGCGCGCGACTCCCTCGCCCGCCTACCCCGACTCCACGCCCGAGCAGCTGCTGGGCCAGCTCACGCGCGAAGGCGTGCGCCACGCGGTAGCCGAGGATCAGGAGCAGGTCGACAAGCTGCTGGGCCTGCAAGATCAGTACGACGGGCTTGAGCTCATCGTCTACGACGACCCGCGCGGCCTGGAAGGCAGCACGCCGGCGCACGCCATCGCCTTCACCACGCTGGCGCAGCAGGGCCGCCAGTGCCTGCAGCAGCAGCCGGGGCTGGAGCAGGATCTGCTCACGCGCGCAGGCAGCGACGACGTCGCCATCCTGCTGCACTCCTCGGGCACGACGGGCGCGCCCAAGGGCATCCCGCTCAAGCACCGCCACGTGCTGTTCGCGGTGCGCAGCGCGGCGCAGGCGGGCTACTTCGGCGTGGGCGAGTCGCACATGGCCTATATGCCGATCGCCTGGGTGGGCGACTTCATCTTCACCATTGCAGCGGCGCTGGCGCTGCGCTTCACGGTCAACATCCCGGAGAAGCAGGAGACGGTGCAGCGCGACCTGCGCGAGATCGCGCCGACGGTCTACTTCACCTCGCCGCGCGCCTGGTCGACCATGCTGACCCGCGTGCAGGTGGGCATGGCCGAGTCGACGCCGCTCAAGCGCCGCCTGTACGACCACTTCATGCCGTATGCGGTGGCGCTTGAGCGGCGCCACCTGGCCGGCCACCAGCCCGGCCTGCTGCAGCGCCTGTGGCGCGGCGTAGGCGAGCTGCTGATCTACGGGCCGATCAAGGATCAGCTGGGCCTGTCGCGCGCGCGCCATGCCTATACCGCGGGCGAGGCGATCGGCGAGGACATCTTTCTGTTCTTTCGCGCGCTGGGCCTGCCGCTGCGCCAGTTCTACGGCCAGACCGAGAACTCGGCGCTGTGCGCCGCGCAGGAGGCGGGCACCGTCAAGCTGCACACCGTGGGCAAGCCGTTTCCGGGCATGCAGGTGCGCATCAGCGACAGCGGCGAGATTCTGGTGCGCGGCGGCAACGTGTTCGACGGCTACTTCGACGACGACGCGGCCAGCGCCGAAGCGCTGCAGGACGGCTGGCTGCACACGGGCGACGCCGGCCACCTGGAGGACGACGGGCAGCTCGTCGTGCTCGGGCGCGTCTCCGAGGTGGTCTACACCACGGGCGGCGCGCGCTTCATTCCCACCTTCATCGAGAACCAGCTCAAGTTCAGCCCCTACATCAAGGACGTGTGCGTGCTGGGCGACGGGCGCGACTGGCTGGCCGCGCTGGTGGCGATCGACTGGGATGCCGTAGGCCACTGGGCGCAGGAGCGAGGCGTCGCCTACACCTCGTTTGCCGACCTGTCGCAGCAGCCGCCGGTCTACCAGCTGATCGCGGGCCTGATGCGCACCGTCAACGCCAAGCTGCCGGCACCGACGCAGATCCGCCGCTTCGTCAACCTGCACAAGGAGTTCGACCCCGACGACGGCGAGGTCACGCGCACACGCAAGCTGCGCCGCGGCGTGATTGCCGAGCACTACGGCGAGATCATCGATGCCATCTACGACGGCCGCCAAAGCATCGAGGCGCGCGCACAGATCACCTATGAGACCGGCGAGTCGGGCGAGCTGCGGCGCGAGCTGGCGATTTGCGACGTCGGCGCAGCGGAGGCAAGAGCATGAGCTATTTTCTGGAACTGCTGATCAACGGCGCGCTCACCGGCCTGATGTACAGCATGGTGGCGCTGGGCATCGTGCTGATCTACAAGTCGTCGGGCGTGCTCAACTTCGCCGCCGGCGCCATGGTGATGATGGGCGGCTACGCCGTCTGGCTGCTGACCTCGTGGGGCCTGCCGATGATCGCCGCCATCCCGCTGGCGCTGGTCGCCATGTTCGCGCTGGGCTGGCTGACCGAGCGCGTGCTGCTGCGCACCATGGTGGGCCAGCCCATCATCATGATCGTGATGCTGACGCTGGGCCTGGACGTGTTCCTGCGCGGCGTCGGCCCGGGCTTTCTCGGCACCGAGCCCAAGCACCTGGACGTGGGCATCGGCATGGCGCCGCTGATCATGGGCGACATCCTGACCAACCGCACCTACGTCGTCGGTGGCGTGGTCGCGCTGGTGCTGATCGCGCTGGCCCTGGCGTTCTTTCGCACGCGCCTGGGCACCAAGCTGCGCGCGGTGTCGGACAACCACGTGGCAAGCTGGTCGGTCGGCATCTCGGTCGAGCACGCGGTCGCCATCTCCTGGGGCCTGGCCGGGCTGTGCGCGGTCGCCGCAGGCACCATGTGGGGCGCTGTGCAGGGCGTGGACTGGTCGCTCACCGCGCTGCTGTTCCCCGCGGTCGCTGTCGTCATCCTGGGCGGCATCGACAGCATTCCCGGCGCGCTGCTGGGCGGGCTGGTCGTAGGCATCCTGGGCAGCGTGATCCCGGGCTACGTCGACTCCATGGTCGGCGGCAGCACGCGCGACGTGGTCACCTCGGTCGTCATCTTGCTGACCATCCTGATCCGGCCCTACGGCATGTTCGGGCGCGAAGACATCGAAAGGATTTGAACCGCCATGTTCTACCGCCTCTCCGGAATCCACCACACACGCTACGCGCAGACGCGCCAGCTGTGGCCCATCGGCGCCGACCGCTGGCAGGTCGCGATCATCGCGCTGCTGGCGCTGGCCGCGCCGCTATACATGTCCAACCTGTATTTGTCCAGCTACATGCTGCCCTGGCTGATCTTCAGCGCCGCCACACTGTCGCTGACGCTGCTGATGGGGCTGGCCGGTCAGCTGCACTTCGGCTTCGCCGCGGTGATGGCCATCGGCGCCTACACCAGCATCCACCTGACGCGCGCGGGCGTGCCGCTGGAGCTGGCGCTGCTGGCCTCGGGCCTGGTGGCCGCCAGCATCGGCAGTCTGTTCGGCGCGGCGGCGTTGCGCGTCAAAGGCCTGTACCTGGTGATGGCGACGCTGGCCATGCAATTCCTGGTCGACTGGGTGATCGTCAACGTCAACGTCATCTCGGGCGGCGCGGTGGCGACACTGCAAACGCCCAAGGTGAACTTCCTGTTCATTGCGCTGGACACGCTCACCGCGCGCTACTACCTGGCGCTGCTGTGGACCGCGGTCGTCACGCTGCTCATCCTCAACATCAAGCGCACCAGCTTCGGCCGGGCGCTGGTGGCGGTGCGCGACAAGGACTTCGCCGCCGCGGTGATCGGCGTCAACATCTTCAAGTACAAGCTGCTCGCTTTCTTCACCAGCAGCTTTCTGGGCGGCGTCTCGGGCGCCATCCTGGCGTTCTGCTACTACCAGGCGGTGACGCCCTCGCAGTTCAACTTCGACGTCACCATCCAGCTCGTGGCCATGGCGCTGGTCGGCGGCCTGGGCAGCGTGGTCGGCGGCTTCCTCGGCGCGGGCTTCGTGCTGCTGGCGCCCATCGTGCTGCTCAACCTGATCGCGGCCATGGTCGACGCCGGCTGGCTCAACCTGTCGACCTCGCTGATGGCGCACATCCCTTTGATGCTCTACGGCGCGATGATCATCGGCTTCCTCCTGTTCGAGCCGCTGGGCCTGGCCAAGATCTACGACAACATGCGCAAATACTTCCTCGTCTGGCCGTTTCGCCACACGCAGAGCTGAATCTGGAAATTTTCACCACGACAACCACAGCAAGGAGACCACCGCCATGAAGCACACCCGTCGCACCCTCGTTCGCACCACCCTGGCTGCCGCCGCCCTGGCCGCGGCCGGCCTTGCCGGCCCGCTGGCACACGCGCAGAACAAGGAGCCCATCCAGTTCGCCACGCTGCTGGACTTCACCCGCGTCTACACCTTTCTGACCGACGAATACAGCCAGGGCCAGCAGGACTACATCAAGCTGGTCAATCTTGAGGGCGGCATCGACGGCCACCCGATCAAGATGATCGTCAAGGACCACGCCAGCTACCCCGAGCGCGGCATCGCGCTGTACAACGAGGCCAAGGCCGCAGGCGCCCTGTTCTTCGACTTCCTGAGCACGCCGGTGGCCAACGCGCTGATGCCGCGCGTGGACGAGGACAAGCTGCCGATGATCGCGTTTGCCCACGGCCGCGCCGACGCCGCCGACGGCCAGGCCTTCCCCTACGTGTTCCCGTCGGCCGCCATCTACCGCTCGCAGGCGGCGCTGCTGCTCAAGTACATCGACGAGAACGAAGGCGGGCTCAAGGACAAGAAGATCGCCTTCGTGCACATCGACTCGCCGTTCGGCAAAGAGCCCATCGAGCTGCTCAACCGCGTGGCGCAGACCAAGGGCTTCGAGGTCAAGCTCTTCCCCTACCCGGTGCCCGGCACCGAGCAGGCGGCCACCTGGTCGGACGTGCGGCGCTTTCGCCCCAACAAGGTCATCATCTGGGGCGCCGGCCCGGGCCAGGGCGTGTCGATCCGCGGCGCGGTCAGCAACGGCATTCCGGCCAAGGACATCCACTCGGTCATCTGGCTGTCCGAGAGCGACATGGAGTCGTTCAAGGGCAACGAGGTCGTCGGCGTCAAGCGCTTCACCGCGGTGAACACCGGCACCGGCTCGCCCATCCTGCAGCGCATCGTCAAGCAGGTCGTCGAGCCGGGCAACGGCACCGGCGACAAGAAGCGCGTGGGCTGGAGCGGCTACAACATCGGCGTGGCCAGCATGGCCATTCCGGTCGAGGCGGCGCGTCTGGCGCTGAAGAACTTCGGCGAGCCGCTCACGGGCGAGAAGCTCAAGAAGGGCTTCGAGCTGCTCAAGGACTTCGACGCCGAAGGCCTGATGCCCAAGCTCACGATCACCGCGAAGGACCACCAGGGCGGCGGCTGGGGCCGGGTGTCGGAATGGGACGGCAAGCAGTGGGCGCCCAAGAGCGACTGGCAGCACGCCTACCAGGACGTGGTCTGGGACCTGATCCGCGAAGACGAAGCCAAGGCGCAGAAGAAATGAGCTTTCTGAGCCTCAACAATGTCGAGGTGGCCTACGACAAGGTCTTCCTCGCCATCAAGGGCGTGTCGCTCACCGTCGAGGAGGGCTCGATGGTGGCCCTGCTCGGCGCCAACGGCGCCGGCAAGTCTACGACGCTCAAGACCATCAGCGGGCTGCTGGCGCCCGAGCGCGGCGAGGTGCGCCGCGGCCAGGTGCTGTTTCGCGGCCAGGACATCGGGCAGCTCGCGCCGCCCGAGCGCGTGCGCATGGGCCTGGTGCACGTGATGGAGGGCCGGCGCATCTTCGAGCACCTGACGCCCGACGACAACCTGCTGGCCGCCTACCCGGGGCGCAGCGCCAAGAGCAGTTTCAGCCAGCTGCGCGAGCAGGCCTACGCCTACTTCCCGCGCCTGGCCGAGCGCTCCAAAAGCAAGGCCGGCTATCTGTCGGGCGGCGAGCAGCAGATGCTGGCGATCGCCCGCGCGCTGATGACCGAGCCGCGCCTGATCATGCTCGACGAGCCGTCGCTGGGCCTGGCGCCGGTGCTGGTCAAGGAGATCTTCACGATCATCCGCGAGATCAACCGCAAGCACGGCGTCAGTGTGCTGCTGGTCGAGCAGAACGCCCGCGCCGCGCTGGACGTGGCCGACCACGCCTACCTGATCGAAAACGGCAACATCGTGATGAGCGGCACTACCGAAGAGCTCAAGCGCAACCCCGACATCCAGGAGTTCTACCTGGGTGGCGGCGAGCGCGTGGACTATCACAACGTCAAGCACTATCGCCGGCGCAAACGCTGGCTGGCCTGATGCCCCGCCCGGCACTCACCACACGACGTCGCGATCCTCGGCCTGGCTGCGGCGCAGCATCTCGATGAAGGGCGCGGCGCGCTGGCGCAGGCTGACGGTGTCGCGCGGCGTCTGGGCGTCATCGCCGTCGTGCTCGTCGTCCTGGCTGGCGTCCGATTGCGCGCGCAGTGCGTCATCGCGCTGCACCGCGGCCTGCAACGCGGCAATGGCATCCGGAATCTGCGCGACGGTCACGATGCCGTGGGGGTCGTCGGGCGACTTGCCCATGATCTGCAGCAGCTGGCGCCCATGGGCTTCGAGCATGATCAGGTCGGCCGCCGCGCGGGATTTGAACTTGTACAACATCGGGAATCCTCCAGTGATTGGGACAGCATAGCCAGTCATTTGTGGCTTAATAGAGGGTTTTCTACGTTTTCGTCTTTGTTTTCATCGCAGGAGTATTCACCATGGGCAACAAAATCGTCACCGAAGCCGACCGCAAGCGCACGCCCCGCCCCACGCCGATGCCTGGCATGCCCAATGCCACGCCCGGCCGCGGCCAGCGCGTGAGCCTGGAGCGCGGCACGCACACGCGCTTCAAGAAAAACCCCGGCAAGCGCCACGGCTGATGCGGGCGCGCCACCGCGCCCTCGGCCCACCAGCCCTCTTCGGAGGGCTTTTTCATGGCCGCACGAATCCTGCGCGCGCCGCATCCACGGCCGCGCGCGTGCTGCAACCCTCGACATGGTCGTTGACCAGGCCCATGGCCTGCATGAAAGCATACATCGTCGTCGGCCCGACGAAACGCCAGCCGCGCTTTTTCAGGTCGCGCGAGAGTGCGCGTGATGCCGGCGATTCGCTGATGCCGCGCAGCGCGTCCCAGGTCAGGCGCGCCGGGCGCTGCTGCTGCGCCAGCGGCTCGAACGACCAGGCGTAGCGCGCCAGCGACCCGTATTCACGCTTGAGCTCCAGCACGCGCTGCGCGTTGTTGATGGCCGCCTCGATCTTGCCGCGGTGGCGCACGATGGCGGCGTTGGCCAGCAGTTGGCGGATCTCCGCCTCGCCAAAGCGCGCCAGCGGCTCGGCCTCGAAGTTGGCCATCGCAGCGCGAAACGCCTCGCGCTTGTTCAATATGGTCAGCCAGCTCAACCCCGCCTGGAAGCCCTCCAGGCACAGCTTCTCGAACAGCCGGCGATCATCGGCCACCGGAAAGCCCCATTCATGGTCGTGGTAGTGGCGGTACGCGCCGCTGGCGCCGCACCAGGAGCAGCGCAACTGGCCTTGCGCGTCGGCAAACAGCCCGGGGGCGACGGCTTCGGTGGGTGTGGCGGCTCTTTCGGTCATGCGGCCATTGTGCCGCGCCGCCCAGGCCGGGGCAGATCAGCCGCGCAAGGACGCGACCAAGTCGATGTACTGCTGCTTGGCCGCGTCCTGCGCCGTGCCCTTGAGCTTTTCCCAGGCGTCCCACTTGGCGCGGCCGACGATGTCGGAGAAGCTCGGTTTCTTGCCCTGGTTGTCACCCTCGGTCGCCTGCTTGTACAGCGCGTAGAGCTTGAGCAGCGTCGGGTTGTCGGGACGCTCGGACAGTTGCTTGGAATCGGCGAAAGCCGTCTCGAAGGCGGTGTTCAGGTCGGGCATGCGTGTCTCTCGTCGTACGTAGGAAGAAGCGCCAGTGTAGCCAGGAAAGTACGGTCGTTCGTTTTTCTCCGTCGGCGCATGTCTTCACGCCGTGGGGTTGCGCAGCCAGCGCTGCGCCAGCTCGACCCAGTAGGTGCCGCCCAGCGCGATCAACTCGTCGTTGAAGTCATAGCTGGCGTTGTGCAGCGTGCAGGGGCCGCCACCATGGCCGCCGGCGCGGTGCGCGCCGTCGCCATTGGCGATGAAGACATAGGCGCCGGGCTTGGCCTGCAGCATGTAGGCAAAGTCCTCGGCGCCCATGGTGGGCTCCTGCGCCAGCGTGCGCTCGGCGCCGACGATGTCTGCCATCACCTGGGCGGCGAACGCGGCCTCGGCCGCGGTGTTGATCGTCGGCGGGTAGTTGCGCACGAACTCGAAGTCGCACTGCATGTCGTGCGCGGCGGCGGTGTGCTCGGCCACCTGGCGCATGCGCCGCTCGATCAGGTCGAGCACCTCGATGCTGAAGGTGCGCACCGTGCCCTGCAGTTCGCAGCTGTTGGGGATGACGTTGGTCGCCTCGCCGCCGTGGATCATGGTCACCGAGATCACTCCAGCGTCCACCGGCTTCTTGTTGCGGCTGATGATGTTCTGGAATCCCTGCACCATCTGGCAGGCGACGGGCACCGGATCCAGCGTCATGTGCGGCATGGCGCCGTGGCCGCCCTTGCCGCGCACCGTGATCTTGAATTCGTTGCTCGACGCCATGACCGGCCCGCTGCTCGCCGCCATGCTGCCCACGGGCATGCCGGGCCAGTTGTGCATGCCGAACACGGCCTGCATCGGAAAGCGCTCGAACAGCCCGTCCTTGATCATCTCGCGCGCGCCGCCGCCGCCCTCCTCGGCCGGCTGGAAGATCAGGTAGACCGTGCCGTCGAAGTCGCGCTGCTGCGCCAGGTGCTGGGCCGCTGCCAGCAGCATCGCAGTGTGGCCGTCGTGGCCGCAGGCGTGCATCTTGCCGGAGTAGGTGCTTGCGTGCGCGAAGGTGTTGAGCTCGTGCATGGGCAGCGCGTCCATGTCGGCGCGCAGGCCCAGCGCCTTGCCGCAGGCGCCGCCGTCGCGTCCGTGCACTATGCCGACCACGCCGGTCGTGCCCAGGCCGCGGTGGATGGGAATGCCCCACTCGGTCAGCTTGGCGGCCACCAGGTCGGCGGTGCGCTGCTCTTCGAAGCACAGCTCGGGATGTGCGTGGATGTCACGGCGCAGCTGGGCGATCGCATCCGCCTGGGCAACGATGGAGTCGATGAGTTTCATGGCAGGCCTCACTTCACAGCGCTGGAAAACCTCGCAGTCTACCCGCCGCCCGCGCCAGCCGCAGCCTATGCCCCGGCCTGCGCCACCGCGTGCTCGATGGCGCCAAACACACTCGCCCCGTCGCTGCCCAGCATCTCCACGCGTACCACGTCGCCAAAGCGCAGGTAGCCGGTCACCGGCTCGCTGCCATCGAGCGCCTCGACGACGCGCTTCTCCGCAATGCTGCAAAAGCCCCGCGCGGGGTCGTCGCTGCTGACCGTGTCCGCACCCAGCAGGCTGCCCGCGCGCAGCCTGCGCGTGCGCGCCGCGTGCGCCAGCAGCTGACCAAAGTCGAAACGCATGCCGGCGCCGGCATCGACCAGGCCGAGCTTGCGACCGTTGACGCTGCACTTGAGCGTCAGCCGCACCCGCCCGCCGCGCCAGGCGTCGCCCAGCTCGTCGGGCGTGACGGCCACCGGGCTGCACGCCGTCGCCGCGCGCGCCTGCACCAGGCCCAGGCCGCGCGCCAGCTCGTCTGCGGCCAGCGCGGTCAGCGTCACCTCGTTGGCCAGCATCAGCAGACGCACGCCTTCGAGCGCCTGCTCGGGCAGCGCACCCCGCGCCACGTCGCCGGTCACGACCATCAGCGACGCGCCCAGGTCGGCGGCCAGCGCCTCGCTGGTCAGGCAGACATCGTCGCAGGCGCCCAGCAGGTCGTCGCCCGCGCCCTGGTAGAGCACCGGCATGGTGGCGGGCAGTTCGGGCAGCGCCACGGCCCAGGCACGGCGCACGCGCCCGGCGTGGCTGGGGTAGGCCAATGCGCCCAGGCGCTGGCCGGCGCGCGGCAGCGGCGCCATGCACTGGCGCGCATCGAACGCAAACGCGTGGCGCGCACGCCCGGCGTTGAGCTGGGCATACAAATCCTGCAGCTGCGGCGCCAGGAAGTTCCAGTCGTCGAGCACCTGCGCCAGCCGGTCGGCAATGCCGGTCGCATAATGCGCCTGCCCCAGGTCGCGCGAGACGACGACGAGCTGGCCATCGCGCGAGCCGTCCCTGTACGTGGCAAGTTTCATCGCAGCCTTTCTTCGCACCAGCGGCCCGCGGCCGCCCTTCAACGCAAGAGTCGGAAATTCTAGTGACCTCCACGCCGCAGCCACCCTTCCCGCCCGTTTTGCGCCCTGCGCCCGACCGGCGCCGCCGCGCCGTGCTGCTGGCGCTGCCCCTGTGGCTGGCCGCAGGTAGCGCGCGGACGCAAGGCGCACTGGCGCTGCCCGCATCGGCACAGCTGCAGTTCAGCGTAACGGGTGAGATCCGCCAGATGCACTACAGCGCCAGCGCCACGCTGGACTGGGACAACCAGGGCACGCACTACGAGGCGCGCCAGCAGATCCGCATCCTGGGCTTTACCGCCCGCGCTCAGACCAGCCGCGGGCAGATCACCGCCACCGGGCTGCGGCCCGAGCGCTTTGACGACAAGACGCGCAAGCTGCGCAGCGCGCAGCTGGACTGGCAGCAGCACCAGGTACTGTTCTCGCCGTCGGGCGCGACGGCCAGCCTGCCGGACGGCGCGCAGGATCGGCTCAGCGTGTTCTTCCAGCTCGGCGCACTGCTGGCCGCGCAGCCGCAGATGGCAGCAGGCAGCCGGATCACGCTGGAGACCGTAGGGACGAACAGCATCCAGCCCTGGACCTTCACCGTGATCGGGCGCGAGACGCTGCAGCTGCCCGCGGGCAGCGTGCCGGCGCTCAAACTGCAACGCCAGCCGCGCCGCGAGGGCGACCCGCAGGCCACGCTGTGGCTGGGCGAGCAGCTCCACCATCTGCCGGTGCGCATCCTGATGCACGAGGACAACGGCGACCGCGTCGACCTGCGCCTGAACGCGCTGCCGGATATCTGAACGGCCCTGTGAGCGCCCCGGTCGGGCGTGCGATACTGGCTTTCGTCTTGCGCGGGCAAACCCGCGCTTGAACCGCGGCACACCGCTGCCATGTATGAGCAAGAGCGTGTTTACGATCTTTCCGCAGCTCGCTGCCCACCCAAAGACAGGAATTCCCTTACTCCGTCATTGCGGCGAAAGCCGCAATCCAGCGACGACACCTCCTTCACGGCGAGGGCTGGATACCGGCCCCGGATCAGAGTCCGGGGTGACGTTCTTTCGCCGGTATGACGGGGAAGAATGATCAAACAGAGATCGTAAACACGCTCTAATTCCATTTCTATATCGATCGAGTACGCGAAGGTGAAGCGCAGACTGAACCGCCCCGGGTTTTGAGGAGGCTCCAACACTTGAGAAGATGGAGCTATGACCAAGTCAAACAAGTTCTCACCCGAGGTCCGCGAGCGCGCCGTGCGCATGGTGCAGGAGCATCGAGCCGAC